>NZ_PVWS01000043.1:0-19744 GCF_004126395.1 Roseovarius sp. A46
CTTCTTCTTCATCGCATCACGCAGGCTGGGAAAGGCGGGCTGTTTCGGCATCGGCAGGACTCCTCTGGCGGACGCCCCAAACCTATCAGATTAGGCAGAAAGTCGCAGGTTTTTCAGACGTTCCTCATGATCACGGGACAGGAGAACCCTGACCCAAATGGCTGATCCATAAACTGTCAGAAAAAAATGGCGTGGCGATAGCGCAACACGGGCGACAGTTGAGTCTTGTCAGGCAAATACGCTGCTCCGTCACCAGCCAGCCTGACAACTTCTCCGCATAAGGGTCCAGCTTGGTCGGCCGCGCCGGCGTCTGGAACCGGGTTCAACAATCCCCGCCCGCAGATACTTCTTGATGGTGTTGCGAGACAGCCCAGCCCGCCGCGCAATCTCGCGGATGGGCATCTTGTCCCGAAAAGCCCAACGTCGAATGACGCTCAAAAATCCCATGTCGATCACTCCAATATCCCCCGACAAATCCCGTCAGGGGCAAGGTTCCACATGGGGCAAATCTCAGTGACAATTTCGACTGCTGCAGGGTCAGTTCTCAGTGACATCCAACAGGTCTGCACGGTGGATTGGGAGAATTCGTGACAAAAACGCGATGGAAACACTCTGTTTCCGTAACAAATCGCGAAAATCCCTTATCACGCCACCTTCATCGAGGGAGCGGGCGCGAACCCCATTGCACTCGCTTCGTTCGCGGTCGCGGTGGGCAGGGCTGTCTGCTTCATTCCGAACCAGAACATAGGGTCTTTCCGTCGTAACGCGTCCAGAGCCTGACGTGCGTCCGGGCCCACGCTTTTCATCGCCTCTTCGCCTGGAAAGAAGCTTTCGCTTTCCAGCCCGTTTGAAACGAGAACCTGGTGATTGGCGAAGAGCAGGTGAAAATATTCCACCCCCTTGAACCACCTCGCACCCGGTCTTCCGGGTTCTCCGGTCAAGTGTTTGGCGGCAACGAAAGCCGCCTCGGCCCCCAAATAGAGCTGCGCCTTCCATCCCCGCACGACAATGCGGTGCTGTGGTGAAACCCAGAGGTCTTCATGCGGCATCCGATTCCCGAAGAGCCCGCGTGGAATGCAGATCGGGCGAAGACTGGGAGCCGCCATCATCTGGGCATACGAGAAATGACTTGACGCCACCCATTTCAATTCGACTTCCTCACCTGAGGCCGTCAGGACGATATCCCCGACCTTCAGCGTCTCGACCCTGCGTTCGCCCCACGGGGTGGCAATCAGACTGCCGGCCACGAAACAAACCGGGGTGGGCGGCGGTGTCTCATCGAGCGTCTGGATATCGATGGCACCATTGCCGAAAGCATCCATATCGCCTTGGCTTGCGCCCGCGTTCGGCAGGAATGCGAATCGTGTCTCATCACCGGCCTCGGGATAATCCTGGACGGTGACGAGTATGACATCGCTACCCTCGTACTGATCGGGCACCTGTTGAGCACCATGCTTGTTCTGCGTCGGCATGGTGCCCGTGAATTCATAAGTGAAGTTGTAGGTCGCTCCTCCGATCTCGACCAGAGTGTCGGAATCCGGCGCGCCACCATTGGGATCAAGAATGAGGTTGCCATCCGGCAGAGAAGCAACAAAGGTCAACTCCACCGCCGGATCCCCGGTCAGGTTCAATGCCGGATTATTCGCCGAATTACTGTCCACGCGCGCGTAGAAACTGGACGTCATACTGCTGCCTCATCACGCCGATTATCCGATATTGGAGGCGTGTATTGTTCGACTTCGGTCATTGGACCTGTCGTTTTACCGCAGAATCACCTGAGCGCCTCCACGGGTCAAGCGTTTTATCGAGAAACAACGAGATGTTCGCTTGAACGGCATCAGCATCGCGTATCCCGTTGCGAGGCCACGCCCTGGCTGTACCGCTATAGCCCGCCCAAACCCGCCATGCCGTACGCTATGATATGCCAACAGGGTCAACTGATCGCCCACGCGAAATAGATCTGCACCCGTCCGCATTGCGTAGAACAGATCAACTTGAACGGCGCGGACCATACCCGCCCCGCGCCCGGGCTTCCAGAACGGGTCAAATCGGAATCACTGGGCGCATCCGCACGGAATACGCGGAGTAGCTCAAATGGCCGCGTAAATTTTACGACCCAGCCTCCGAAAATATGGCGGGATTACCTTTCCACGAGGACGGAATGCGCCCCGCATCCGTAAGCCGGCCGCCAAAGGGCGTGCTGGAACGCGTCGCAGCGCAAGCGCGCCGCACATGAGCCGCCGGGCGCCACGAGATTAGTAGCGAAGCCATCTCGCGCCTCGCCGCCGCCGAACAGAGTTGAACGATGGGTGCAAGTGAAAAGCTAATGGCGATCGCTTCGCCTGCTGCCCGGCATGCTCACATGTAAACCTCACCGACCGAGATCTTATCTCACGAATTGCCGAGAGCCATCAAACTTGACCCAAACCCCCACTTGGAAGAAACTGAACCTGGAATCTGCGTGTTTCGGCACACTCAAATAATTACAGAGAGTAACGAACGATCATGTATAAACAATGCGCGAGTGGAGACTTCCTCGCTTTTGCCAAACAGTCTCTTGATGTTGCTGACGTTCCAATGAATTTCGATGAAGTTTTTCGCTATCAATACTGCTTGACTAGATCTAATCTGGTACCTCCCAAAAACTGGATATTGAGGAAATTCCGAAATTGGAACCTCGTTCATTGCGCCTTACTTAATAATACTGAGATTTTTGATGAACACGGTACATTCTTAGGCATCGTACTTGGCATATCCATTCACCCAGAGGCCGGAGTTTTAAAGGAAAATGTTACGCTCTCCATCTCGATAAGTGAACCAGAATTCTGGTCAGTATTTGAGAAATTTGTTTATGATCTTTCCGGGCGTTATGTCATCTTTGCCTCAAATGCCTCTGAGCACCGGGTGTATCATGATCCGGTTTTAGATATGGCAAGCGTATATAACAAGAAGCAACATGTAGTAGCCTCATCCTTGCTCCTTGCAAAATCAGAGAAAATAATCTCTGATTATCACATTGATTTGGTCGACCTTTATCGCGATGGAAGGAATATATCCTTTGGTCATACAGTTGACGCGGATGTGAAACGAGCAAAACCAAATCACTTTCTGAGCCTTAACTCTTTTAAACAAACACGGTGGTGGCCCTCTCCTGATACATCATTTGATGCAGGACGAGGCCTAGCTTCCCAGAATGTAAGTTTTATTATTGATAAGCTCAAAAAGAATTGTCACTCCATGATGAGCCTCCCGGATGTCGAAATCCCCCTCTCAGGCGGTCGGGATTCTAGAAACATCTTGGCATGCATCGGAAAGAATCATCTTAAAAATTCCGAAATTTTTACAATTCGCACAAACGTTATAACAAGTCTCGATGTATTATCTGCGCGGATGATATCAGAAAAATGGAATTTCCCACTACGGGAAATTGATATTTTTGAGAACCAGTACGCAGACGAGTTCGAACCTGAGAAAATTAGGGCGCGAAGAATGGCATATTTTTTGGCAAATGGTTTAAGCGGCGTATCCTCGAGTCCGGCCGATCTCGTCGCAAATTTTAGGTCCTCGAACGATGCCGTGAACATACGAGGGAATATCATGGATATGATTGGCGGCAATCAGTTCAAGAAGTTGCAAAGCTTTGAGGGCGTTGATATTGAACACGGCTTAAGAAGATTGAGCGTATGTGACCCAAATGACCATAGAAAATTTGAAACATGGAAGGCCAAATATGACGCTTGGGTTAGTCAACTGCCGGAAGCATGTCTGGCGCGTGTCTACGATTTTGCATTCTTTGAACTACTTTTACCAAATACATTAGGCGGAAAGGGTCTGATTTCGCTGAATAGTAGCTTCAGAATGAACCCGTTTTCAGATCGATCCTTGCTTCATTTAACTGCATCAATTCGACCCAAAGTGAGGCGTAGAGGAATTTTGAATAATGCGATTATCGAAATGGCGGCTCCGGACTTGCTAGATGTACCATTTACCAATGAATTGAAGAAGAAGCCAGCGCTTGTGCGCAAAGCAGTTTCAAGTTTTTCGAAGATCAGGTTTTTCCCAAAGGAGTCAGCACGAAATTACATAGGTATAACGGAGGAACTTAGCAAAATTTAATGCGTCATTTCAGTAAAGCTCGTTTTGGAATATCTGGTTCTTGCGGATCTGGTGTTCATAAAATCGGCACATTTTGTTACGATCGGGAGGCGGCTCGTCACGTCATCAACAGAGGCGCACAGGATTCATACACTTATTGCATGAAGTCCTCGGTTCGTTGCGACAATTGATCATAAAACGTTTCAAGCCGGCGGTTGATTCCAACCGCATAACCTTTGCAGGCATCAAGGAGCTCAGGATCCGGGTTTTCCCCGTTCCTAAGGTCCTCCAAGAGACGCAGGTGCAGTTCCCGCAGGGCTTTGAAATTTGGATTTTCGGCAAATTCCGGTTCGCCAATAACAGCGTATAGAGGCACTCTTTTTGACACGCCCTTGAATTTCAACCCGCCGGCTTCAAGAAAAGCAAAGTCTGGAGCGGCTTCTTTCACATCCTCGGAAACAAGGATATCATACCCGACTTGCCGGACCCCAGCCTCGATACGAGCCGCACGATTCACGACGTCACCTATTGCAGAGTAATCGAACCGGTCCCGTGACCCAACATTGCCAACACACGCGGTTCCCATGCTGATCCCAATGGCCAGCTCGATCGTCTTGTCAGTTTTGAGGCCCAATTTCGGGTTCAGATCTTCAAGAGTAGATCGCATGTGGAGGGCCGCCCTGCACGATCTTCTCGCGTAATCCTCTACATCCAATGGCGCATTCCAGAAAGCCATGATCGAGTCGCCGATAAATTTGTCGATGGTCCCTTTCTCTTTCATGATCACATCGGATAGCTCAGTGAACACGTCATTCAGAATCGAAACCATTTCAGTGGGACTCACGGTCTCGCTCAGGGCCGTAAAATTTCGAATGTCACAAAACAAGACCGAAATCGGCTTGAGTTCACCACCCAAATTGATGTCGTAGCCGCGCTTTTCGATCTCTGCGAGAACCTCCGGGGCGACATAGTGAGAAAATGACTTGCGTATCATTTTCTTTTCCCTGTCCGCGATAAGGAACTGGAACGCGGTCATGGCTGTGAAAAACAGAAACCCACCAAATACCGGAAAGGTAATATCATACATGATCGTTTTTTCTTGGAACAGCATCCAGCTCGCAGTGACAATGATGCCGCCGACCGCGGCCCCGGCGGACAGCGAAACAACTGGCCCCGTGAAGGACATGATCCATAGCAGGACGATACCCAGGATGAGAAACGCCAGGACTTCCATTCCCTCAACGAAATCATCTCTCTTGATGAAGGTTTCCTGAAGAATCTGCTCGATCATTTGAGCATGGATGGAGACACCAGGGACGTCTTCCCCGACAGCCGTGGTTCGAATATCCGACAGACCAGCCGCAGAGGTCCCGATCAGGACAATCGATCCTCCGAAGGAGGAACGCAGGCTAGCCGCTGGTGCGGTGAGGACGTCGTGGGCCGACACATACAGAGCCGCGTCATCTGGCCGAAAGCGCACCCACAGGCTACCGTCCTCTCGTGTCGGGATCGTGAAGGGGCCGACGCGGATCGCTTCTGTGACACCGCTCCGATCTCCTGCACCTTGCACGAGGATGGTCTGCTCGCCAGTGGCGGTTCTCAGCGCCTCGACGACCAGGCTGGGGATAACATGCCCCTCATTGTCCCTCCACATCATGGGGACACGACGCACTCGCTCTGTCGTGTCGTAGGGGCTCATGTTGAGGCTTCCCAGGCCTTTTGCGGCTTCGGCAAGCTGAGGTATCGGCGTGGCGAAGCCAGGAGTCACTGGAAACCCTTCACTGGGATCCGATCCTATTTCGACAAGACCTGCTTTCTGGGGAAATTCGGAACTCGATCTTGCATCGTTCGTCACCCCGAGAACGACATTGGTTTCTGCCATGGAGCGTGCAAAGATCGCGTCATTATCGGGCAATGCGGAACGATCTGCATTCGCCAGAAGTTCGGACAGTTCCGATTGAGACAGGAGATTCTTGATCGAGAGGCGATCTTCCTCAAGAAAAAGAACATCGAATACAACGGTAGCTGCTCCTGCCTCGTTCAGGCGCGTGACCATCTCCGCAAGCTTGCTGCGTGGCCACGGCCATTGCCCGTGTTCGTCAAGAGAGTCCTCGTCAATATCAACAACGCGGACGGGCAGCTGATCAAACGGTCTGGGCTGCCACTTCTGCAACTGATCGAAATACACGAAACGAAGCGCCTGAACGGGAGCCGGGTCTACGAAACGTATTCCTACGAGCAGGACAATCAGAAAAACACCAAAGGCCCAGAAAGATCGTTTCAAATCCTATGCTCCCCTTCCCTCCACCGGTATCGGGGTTTGAACTCCGGAACGACTTCGAGGCTCATTTTTTCGTTCGTCAGACATCATTTGCCCGCGCTTGCGCCCCCGCCACCGGCGCTGGCACCACCCGGACCTCCGGCAGAAGCCTCACCGCCCGCGGCCTCTGCATCACCAGGGGCCCCGGGACCGCCTCTGCCGGCGTCGGTGTCCCCAGCTGTAGCCCCGCCACTGCCTGCGCTGGACTCACCGCCCGCGCGTGCGCCTCCGGTTGCCGGATTTGTCGGGTCAGGGGCAGGAGGCTCTGGTGACGGCGCACGCCCTTCGTCGCGACCATCGACGCCCGAGGACCCACCAGCGCCACAGCTTCTGACATCTGTGCGGAAGTCCTGGCGCAACCAGCTTTGGTTTCGAACATATGGAAATCCGGCTTCCAGAAAAACGGCTCTTTCCTCCTCATTTTCGGGAACAATGAATTGCCCTGAGGAGTCAATTCCAGCGGTCGTGCAACCATCCGGAATCGCGACACACTCACCAGCCTGGTTGCATAATTGCACCTCGCCCGCGAATGTCGCAACGCGAACCTGACCCCTGGTCGAGGCAGCAAAATCAAATGCCGTACCACGTATCCCCATTGTGGCATTGGAGGTGCGGATTGAATAGGAAGATGGGCTGCTGTTCCCGCTGAAAAACCTGAAAGCCCCCCCAACTGCATTTACCGTGAATTCGCTTGCTGTATTCGAACCGTCAAACAGGATTCTTTCAATTATCAGGCTCGAGTTCTGGCTGATTGCAATCTTTGTGCCATCCTTGAACAGTATCTGGACCTGTCCGGAATTTCCTGTCGTTATCACATCTCCCAACAGGACGTCTCCGCCGGGTTCCAGATACCCTTCGCGTCCATCCCGGTTGAGAAAGGCGTTCTGCGAGACACCGACGGCTTGGCCAACGGACTGGGCAAACAGCACGGACGGCAGGATACTGGCCAAGAAGAAAATCGCAGTCTCAAGCAGTTTCAAAGATCTGATCATTTCAAGAGTCCTGTCCCATCGGAGTGGAGAAACCGCATTTTGAGTCAACGACCCAATAGTGTTTGTCCGGCACGGTGTTGTCAAACATGTTATTGTCAGTCCCTGCAGCGCGACCAAGGGGGGGGGCGTTGCGTCGGTTTCGCGCCCTGAGGACCAGCGTGCCATGACTGCGTTTTTCGATGCACGCCGGCTGATCAACAATGCGCTTGACGCGGACCTGGCGGGACTGCTCGCCGGGATTGCCGGCGGGGCGGCAAGGCATGGGGCGGCCAACAGGTATCCGGCGCGGTTATCCGCCTGATCACGCCTCGACAATGGGGGGCTACCGGGTGCCGGAAGCGGTTCTGCGAGAGCGGGACCGGACCTCTGGAGCCGAGACGTACCATCTGTAATCCGGACGACCGATCTGCGCAGCGCGATATCGGTCATCGACGTTTTCTGCAGGCGTGGACCTGAATAGTATCTTCAGCGCTGACGTTCCAAACCCTCTCGTCGCCCTGCTTGAGGGGCAGATGGCGAAGGCACGCATGCTGAGACTGAGCCCATTGTTCACGCCTTCAAATGATGGCACACAAAATGTGTACTTGTTCGGCGCAAGTTCAGACCGATATGAGATCAGATGAAGGGGGTACCGTTTTGCAGGAAGCGACAAGGCTGACGGCTGGATGTTGAGTGCACTTGACATGAACATGCTTATAGCAGTCGGAGCATTTTTCCAGACATCAGCGATGCTTTTTCGAAACCAGATTGTCTTGAGGACGATGTTTATCGTGGGATCCTCTTTCTATGTTACGTATTATATTCACGTCTTGCCGACTCCGCTTTGGGAGGCCGCCACTGCAAGTATTGCAATGGCAGCAACGACTGCCATTGGATTGATATCCCTGCTTGTCGGCCGTTCGAAAGCGATTATCCCGAAGCACCTCTTGGAACTTTACGAGCAGATGGGGAACATTCAGCCGGGAGAGTTTCGAGCGCTTATGCGTTGCGGCGCCCGTCGCACACTCGATCGGCAAGAGACACTCACCGTTCAGGGGAAAACGCCCACGAAACTCTACTATATCGAGGCGGGCCAGATTGAGACGGTCAAGAATGAACACAGCTTTCCACTTCCGACAGGCATTTTCATAGGCGAGATCGCCTTCATGACGGGAGCGCCGGCTTCGGCGACGGTGCATGTCGCGCCGGGTAGTCGCGTTGTGGAATGGGATAGCGCGCGTCTGCGCAGAAAGGCTCAACGCAAGGATAAATTGCGGCTGGCCCTGGATGCCAGATTGGCTCAGGATCTGGCAAACAAGGTAGCGAATGCGGTCGGCTCAAATCACAGCCGGTCTACCAACGACGACGGCTGAAGGAGCCTTCCGTCAGCCGAAAAGACCCAACGCGAAGGTGGTCGACGCGTGGCCCACTGGCTACGCGGCGTTGGATTCAGTTGAGTTGAACGCTGTTTGACTGTTCCAATTATCAAGACTGTGCAGATGGGCCATGATAAGTCCCATCAATCCGCTCCGCACCCACGAAGCCAGGAGAGCATCATCGAGGGCCGCGAGTTTGTCTTTATCAACCACCTGCAAATCCTTAACCTGACCCAAGGTCTTTTCCCCTCGGCGGACAGTGTAGACTTGAGGCACCAGAATATCGGCGTCCCTGAGAGGTTTCAAAAGCGCCTCGGTTTGCTGGAGCTCCTTCTGGAACTCGGTCAGGAACTGACGTGCGCGCTCGACGATTCCGCCCTCGGGAATCTGTCCGTTCTTGAACAGGGGCTCCCCGTCAGACTGGGGGGAAATCCGGTCTTCCCTGACCATCATCACGTACTCGCCAGCCTTTTGTTTTTTCCCCAGTACGAACGGAAAGCGACGAATATGGGCCGGGGTATACCGGGCGGTCCATCGTCCGGCGTCATCAACGTAGAGATTGCCATCTTTACGGTATCCCATCTGGGCGACCGGAAGAAATCTACCACTTGTTGGGAAAAAGATCGGAAATTCCCGACTTGCCTTGATGACTTCGGCCACAGAGAGTGGCGCGCTCAAGACATTCCGGGCGAATGAGAAGTCTTCTGACAAGAGCAGCTTGTGAGTGGCATGCTTTTTACTATCGAGCGCAACGACATTCTCGAACATTGGCAACTCCTCTTGTCTGGTTTACCGATGCACAGATGAAAGGTTCTGTTTCCGGCCAGTTTGGAATACCGCCTGTCATCAGCATGTCACAGACTGTCTTGCACGTTTGACAACTATCAGAACTGGACTGCCGCAACTCGCTTGGCTGGCGGAGTGCGCACCTATTGCTCCATTTGCCGAGCCATCAAGAACAAGGTCGCCATATCGGGTAACCCATTCGGCGTAAGGCCTGCGCTCTCCTGCCAGCTTTCGATGGCGCGTGCTGTATTCGGGCCAAACTTGCCGTCAGCGGAACCGTCTTCGAGATGATCGGACGATATCAGGAATTCCTGCACGCGGAGCATTGTCGCTTCGTTGATGCTCACCGATTGCCCATTCCGGGAAATTGAGACAATCGGGCTATTTGCCGGAAGACGCAAAGCGGAGAAACTCTCGACCATGGCGCTGACCACGCCTTCGAACAGCTGGTCGCTATTATTGGTGCAGATATTTCGAGCCAGATTGACGAGCGGATAATGCGTCTTCACAGGCGTCAGATCGTAAACACCGTCCTGAGTTCGGTTTTGGGCCGAAATATAGCCCGAAATCCACTCGGCGAGCTGGCCACGTGCCTGGGCACCCTGCTCGCCATCGAGGATTGTGACAATGGCATTACAATCACGCGCGCCCCACCCATAAACGGCAAAGTCACCGCTATCTGTCGCGGCGTTGGCAGGAAAGGTTCCGGTCCCGAGAAGCAGGGCCGCGGCTGTGGTGCGAAAAATACGCATTTCGGGTCAACTCTCTCGTTCAGTTTGATTTATCTTGCGATTGAAAAGGGCCCTCGCCTTTCGACGAGGGCCCTCCTGGGTTGCAGTCTTAGCGGTTGCTGCGCGTAACGCTGCTACGCGAGAAGTTCCCGACGGCAGTCGCCGAGATGCTGTTGCCCGACGCAGAGGCCGACGCGTTGGTGAAATGCCCGGTCGAGAAGGTGCCAACCACGGCCCCGGTCGCCGACGCGGTGATGTTTCCGGTATTCACCTGGCCGTTGAAGGCAGCCATCGTGGCGTCGTTACCGGCACCGTTGAGCGCCGTCAGCGTCAAGCTGTTGGTTGCCACGTTGCCAAAGGCCGAAGCTTGAACCGAATTACCCGACACGTTGGACGAGGCATTGATCATAGCTTCGCCCGGCGACGAGGTCGCGTTGAGCGCGATCCGGGCGTCCGCCGAGGTAGCCTCGACATTTGCCCGCTGCACCTGCTCGTTGAACACCCCGAACGATGCGTTCAGAATGCCGCTGTCCGGGAGACCTGCCGACGTCGAGGCGTTGGTCGACCCCGTATCGACATTCGCACCCTCGGCACTCAGCACGTTCTGCGCCACGTTGCCGCGTGCCAGTGCCACAACGCTGTTGTCCGAGATGTCCGTCGTCCCGAGGCCGAGCGCGGCGCGCGGACCGTTAAGGCTAACCGTGGTCTGCGTGGACGCAGAGGCTGTGATGTCGGCCCCCGGGTTGTTGTCCTGGAAGCTCACAACAAGCCCGGTGGACCCGGTCGATGCGGTCGACATGTCGCCCACGTTGACACTGTTATTGACCACGAGGTTGCCGGTTGCCCGTGCCTCGACCGCATTGCCGGTTACCGCCAGCGTGGTGCCGAGTGCTGCTGCACCGACGCCAGATGTCGCTCCGTTGACCGTCACCGTGTTGTCGGTGTTGGTCGACGTAACTGTTGCCCCATTATCCTGGAAGCTCACGAGAAGGTTCCCGGCATTGGCGTTCACGTCGAGACCGGTTGCAGACGCGTCAACAGTGGCGTTACCTCCTCCGCTACCGGTGCCGCCAGCGCCAAGATCACCAGAGTTAATGTTGGTCCCGGTCGCGCTGAGCGTGTTGACCGCACGGTTGCCTTCGGCGTTGGACGCGCTGAGGTTCCCGGAGACATCCACCGAGGAGCCGTTTATGCCGCTGAGGCTTGCCGTCGCGTAGACCCCGACTGCCGACCCACCGGTTGCCTGAACGGCCCCTTCGTTCTCTTGAAGGTTCCCCAAGGCCGTGGTGGCGTCGACATTCGAGGCATCCGCGCCGCTGGAAACGGTGTTGACCACCGTGTTGCCGCGGGCCGTCGCCAGCGCCGTGTTGCCGGAGACGGACAGGGTGGAGTTGGCAATCGCGTCGCCATCGGCATTGTCCATATCGACTTCGATCCGCGACTGGTCAACCTGACCCGTAACCGCGGCTGTGTTGGACTGCTGGGACGCCAGAAGCCCTGCCGCATTGAGTGTGATGTCGGCGTCGCTCAAGATAACGGCGTCCAATTCGGAACCTGCGTCAATATTGGCCCCGTTCACGGTCAACACGTTCTCGGCGTTGTTGCCGCGGGCCAGCGCTGAAGAGAAGTTGCCGTCAAGGGTGATGCTGCTCGACTGGACCGGAACACTCGCGTCATTTTCCAGCCCGATGCTGATTTCCTCGTCGACCGAAGCCTCAACCGTTCCGCTCGAGACCTGAACGTTCGACAGGGCACCGGTACGGTCCATGTTGGCCGTGCCGGCATTGCCGAGCGTGAGGGTATTGGTGCTGCCCCCCGCCTCGTTGGCCGTCGCCTGCGCAATGGTTTCGTTGCCACTGGCCGAGACGTCGCTGTTGCTGATGACCTCTGCGGACGTGCTGATGACGTCCTGGTTGTAAACGTCAGTCGTGGCAGATGCCTGGACGCTACCATCGCTGGTCTGCACCGACGACAACACGTTGTTCGCCGAGACCACAGCTGTGCCGCTGTTGATGGTTGCATCGGGGGGCGTGCCGCTCTCGTTTGCGTTGGTCACATCCAGCGTCACCGCGTTCGACACCACGTTGGCCGTCGCAACCGACTGGTTCTGGTTACCATCCATCTCCAGCGAAGAGTCCGTGCCGGCCGCGTTGCCCACGACATCCATGTCCGAGGTCGTGGCAACCGTAGACGTGGAAATCTGCACGCTTTCAAGCCCGGTATCCGCATCGGTGTTGGTCGCCTCGAGGGTTACCTCGTTGGTCGCCCGGTTGGCCGTTGCGAAGGATTGCTGCAGGTTGTCGTTTACAGACTGCGTTGATCCGGTGACCGTCTGGATCGGCTCGTCATCGCCGATAACCGCAAAACTGGCCGCGACATCGGTGCTGAGTGGCGCCGCGCTCTCCTGGAGGTTGGACAGGGCCACATCGGCATCGTCGGCACCGACAGTAGTGTCATCCGTGTCGATGCTGGTCTCCGCCGCGGTGAGGCCGACCACCGTCGTCGCATCCACAGCGACGCTGTTGCTCTCGGCCACGTTGCCGTTGGTCTCACCAACCACGACGTTGTCGGAAACCGAGACGGTCGAGTTCCTAAGGTCAGGCCCATCGTCGATGCCGAGCCGAACGATGACGCCGGCGTCGTTGAGCGTTCCGGGCGTGTCACCCTGTTCGAAGCCAGCAATCGTGATCGACTCATCGGTGTCTGCACCACCACCAGAGCTTGGATCAATTAGGGTAAGGCTCGTAAACACCGTACTAATGTTATAAGTGCCGGTCGGGACACTGACAGTGTTGCTCCCAGCCGTCGCAGACCACCCTCCTAGATTACCGTTGATAAGATCCGCTTCTTCCTGGGTCAGAGGCTGGTCGAAAGTGATAATGATTGGGTTTACATTGACATCCAGTTGACCGGTACCGGAGTTATACTCAATGTCTGATTGTGTCGATGGTGTAGTAGCTGCGTTGAGCGACGTGAACCCTTGAACCGAGTCGGCCCCCAGAACGCCGATCTCTGCGTCTATACTGCCGTCCTGTGTCGTGCCCTGGTAGTTTGCCAGAGCGGCGGATGCTTGGATGGTGGCCGTATCGTCGCCGCCGAGTGCCACCGCGTTGTTGGCGCGGTTGGCCGACGCCGAGGCGCTGAGCAGGTTCTCGTCCGACACAACGCTCGAAGAAGTGTCGATATCGTCCCCGAACTGCGTCTCGATGGAATTGGAGAACGGATCAGGCCCGTCCGACAGCTGGCTGGCAAGGATGTTCGCAGAAGAGACCTGCGACGAGGCCGAGACGAACGAGCCCGACGCGTTGATCTCGCCGCCGGGGATGGTGATGTCCGGGGTAGCATTGTTGTCGCTATCCAGCGCCATCTCGATGTTGGTCGCGTCAGCAGTCACATCGTTACCGGTAGTCGCGTTACCCACCGCGGTCACGGACACCGTGTTGTTGGAGGTCGAGATTCCAGAGTCGTTGGAGTCGTTGCCGATCACCGTCAGGACAGGTAGGCCATTCGTACCGACATTACGCGCCGTAACGCTGCTCCCGATGGTCAGGTCCTGCTCATTGGCAACCGAGGCGACGGTTCCGGTACCGGGCGTGCCCGATGCGGAAATGTCGCCGATGAGATTGTTAAAGGCGAGGCTGATGCTGTTATCGGCGGTTTGCCCGGTGGCCGATGCCGACAGGCTGTTGCCATCGGTTGTGACCGTGGATGTCGTTGCGTCGTCCTCGTCGCCACCGACAGACGTCACAACCTGGTTATCGGTCGAGCTCGCCGAGACGCTTCCTGCGCGCGACTGGTCGTTGGTCACGACCTGCGCCGCCACAACGTCAGGCTGTTCGGCGAAGGTGGTATTGTCGTTAACCAACGTCGTGCCTGCGTTACTACCGGCCGACAGGTTGTTGTTGGTGTCACCCATAGACAGCGTGTTGGTTGCGTCACCGCCGATGGCCGTGCTTCCGATAGCGTTGCCAGTGGTTCGCAGCGAGCTGTCCACGAGCTCATTACCCACCTCGGCGGTGGTGGTATTGCCCGTGGCCACCGCGCTTACACTGGCCAAGCTGTCGGCGTTTTGCACCGAGGCGACGACCCCCGCCGCGCTCTGCGTTGCACCAGAGGTCAAAGATAGAGCGTTGCTGGTCCGCGCGCCTGTGGCCGAGGCGGTCTGGCTGTTGCCGTCCACCACGATTTCAGACGTCGTGATGTCGTCATCACCGAGGCCGTCGTCAGCCGAAGCCGATATCGTGTTATTCTGAGTGGTTGCGGTCACAGCGGTAGCGCCTGCTTCACGCTGCACATTTGCGATCACTGCGTCGCCCGACGCGCTCAACTGCACGCCCCCGGCGGCCGTGTTACTGTCGTTGCTGGTGGCTGGCCCACCCTCACCGATGATCTGGTTGGCATTCAGTGTGATCGCCTGCGTGCTGTCATTGCCCGTGGCGTCGGAGCTCTGCGTGTTGCCCGAGACCGTCATTGTGCTGTCAAGCATGTCACCGCTGATATCACCATCATTCTCGGTGCCGGCGCTCGCACTGATTTCCGAGTTACTCGTCGTCGCACCGATGTTTACCGGCCCGTCAGCGGGATCAATGGTCTGCAGGTTCGAGACCACGGCGGATCCGGTGATTGTGCCCGTCGTGCCATCCGAAACAATGCTGCTGGAGGCAATATTCCCGTCGGCGGTAGAGCCTTGATCGTTGCCCGACACGGTCACTGTACCGCTCGACAGACGCTCGATCGTGGCCGTCGCAGCAGCGCCCGTCGCGGTGCCGGTGATGTCAAGAGAACCAGCGGGCGGATCGATCTCCTGCGAGGAGCTCACCACGAGATCGCCAGAAGCGAGGTTGTGGGGCGTTGTAACGAGCGTCGTGTCAATCGCAGCCGAGGCCTGACCGCCACCGGTGTCCTCGTCCACATCTACGCCGCTTGCAATGCTGATGCTCGACGTGCCGTCATTGCCTGCGCCCGACGCCAGAATCTCGTTGTCGCTGATCTCTGCAGTGCCCGTGAATGTCCGCACGTCTGCAGCGGAATTCTCGACGAGAATGGAAACCGTGTCACTGGTCGACGTGCCCGCGATCTCGTCCGGGCTATCAGCCTCGACCGATTGAAGGTTGCCGACAACCGCCGTATCACCCGCTGTCGCGGGCGGGAAAGCCAGAATTTCGGTCGTGGACCCCGTGTTGCCGGTCGCAGAGGCCGAGATGACATTGGTCAGGACATCAAGCGCGCCACCTACTGTATCGTCACCTACCGGCGATGCGACAATGTTGTCGGTGATCAAGTTTGAACCAGTGTCCGCAGTCACAGAGCCAGACTCAAGCTGGGTATTGGTGCCGACAATGTCGCCGTTAAGCGTCATGTTTTGGGTCCCGACATCGGTATCTGCCGTCGCTTGTGCGTAGACAACCGCCGCGCCGAAAGCCGTCGAAACGGCAACGATCGCCGCGGTGCTGAGAAGATTGTTCTTGAGGGACATAGCCGCTCTCCTTTGGAATACTCTCGAAAATTTTTATTTTGGCCCGGCCGAAAAGCCGCGGCCTGTGCTCAACGCGTCATCACGTGGTCTCAATCTTGCTTGAACCCGACGTGCGGTGGGTGTTTTGACCGTATTCTGATTAGCAAGCACCCAAAACTTCCCCTCCATTAGCTCTACCCAAGTCGTGTGCCTTGATATCGCGGAGGCCTCCATTGAAGATTGCCATATACTCCCCCTTCCAGTTTTCGCGTTCGCCGCCCCAGAATTTAATGGCGAAATCGCTCCTTGAATTCAGGTGGTTAATGCTACAGTTTTCCACCTTTTCCACCTGAATACGTATCGGCTTCGACGAGCGGTACAGATGGCTCGCACCCCGCCGGCTGCACTCCCGTGACGGTCGGAACGATGTCCAGAAGCGCACTCTCGATCGCCATGCGCACGGCCAGCTGCAACGGCTCCTGGTTCTTGGCTCCGGCATTCACGTCCCAGAGATCGCTGTTGAAGAACCGGAAAACATCCAATCCGATTTCGTAGCCCGAGATCTGCTTCTGCACCGAGACGGTGTCATATACCTTGAGCGTCTGGCTTCCGACGATGCGCAGGTCGAGACCGACATTCATCGTATAAATGCGGCCTTTTCCACCGGCATTGTTCACATTGAGCTCGCCACCACCCGACTGGATGTTGAAATTCACCTCGGTGATGCCACCAACGATGTAGTAATCGGATTGCAACACACTGCCACCGTAATAGGGCTTCCAGGGAACGCGATCCTGCTGTCCGGTTTGCTTATCGACGGTTTCATGCATGCGTCCGTCGCCCAGCTGACGGTTGGCAATGTATTGAAGCTCCGCATCTGCAATTTGCGTATCAAACCGTTCGTGCAACGTAATCCCGGGCACGAGATGGCCAAGCGCGGTATAGGCCATCAAGGCGCCGCCCTGGGTGACAACGAACCCTTCAAGGTCGCTCTGCTTGCCGGTATAGTCTCGAATATTGCCAACACCGATGCCGATGTGACCTTTCCCGGCGCGTTCAAGACGCTCACCGTAACAGATCAACTTTGCCGTGAGCGGCGTGTTGTTGGGCGTCGGCTTCGAAGTCATGACGACGGGCACATCTCCCTCATTGAGGGTCTCGCGGCGCATGTCCTCGGGAACAACGGCACAGCCTGCGACTGTCATGGACAATGCAACCGCGGCAACGGCTCTTGAATATCTGGTCATTCGAACTGCCCTCGTATTTTTCATCAATTCAACGGACCACTTCCGAGCGATGTGCCTGACCCTGTCATGTTGGGCCTGTCGAAATTGCATGCTGTCCCATCGATACCCGCTGTCTGGTTCCCGGAATTCACCTGATCGTTGTTGAGGGCCTGGTTGGTGTCACCGTTGGTCACGTCACCGAGGCTGTTATCGATCGTGCTGTTATCCACACCGGAGTCAATCGCTCCAGAGTTGGTTTGCGAAGTATCCTGATTTGTTGTTACGCCGGGCTGGATCTCACCGCTGTTGGCCACATTGGTTTGAGAGGTATCCTGACTGCTGTTCGAGGTGCTGAGCGTGCCCCCGTTCCCAAAGCCGTCGGACTGCGAGTTTGTTGTGTCGCTATTGGCCGTGCTGTCGGCGGATATGCTGGGCGCACCATTGTTAGATGTATTCGGGCCGGCCTGGCCATTGTCGGCAATATTGCCCGTCGCATTGGCGTTGTTGTTGCAAAACACCTGCGTGCCAATGTTCGTGGTGTTGTAAGTGTTGAAACCGTCGTAGAAGCCGCCTTGCTTCCTCTCGATGATGTCGAGAACGAAGGCCTTGTTGGCTTTGTCAGCAGATGTCTGGAACTGCCATGGCCGGTTCTCGAAAAGCCCGTTGGACAAGCCTGGCGTCGCCAGAAGCACACCCATGGCGCACACCAACGTCCCCTGGAACAGCGTGTGCTTTCTGCTCATACTAATCTCCTTCTTGCACCGAACCATCGAGAGTGAACGAAGTGCCACTCCCGTTCGGGGCGCATACAGATTTCAAATCCTGTGCGAATTGGTGCACATGCGCAGTGCAGATAGTCAAATGAAAATTCTCGAAGATTGAAGATTTTTGCCCTATGTGGCTTCGGGGCCCGTCGGGAATAACCTCTTCTGATCAAGGTGTTCGTCGGCGCAGAGGTAACAGTCTGATCGCTTTGGAGGGCTATGAACTGGCAAATGGCGCACAGTCACCCGGTCCCAAGGCGGCTATGTCAATGGCTTATCGAGTTGGCCCAGCGGCTCCTCGTGCCTTCAACGCAAGTCGCACCTCGAACAGCTTGCGAGAGCGAGCAGCTTGACCAGGTGAGCCCGATTTCGAGCCCCTTACCGCTAGGGGCAAGTCAGCGACCTGGGGTCTCGCCGTCCGAATTCGTGTACGCCAAACCACACAACACCACATCACACCGGAAACCGACTGGAAGTCGGAGGGTTTGCTCCAGGGCGTGGATACTGAACATCAACTCATCGTCGATAAAAATTTTTCATCCTATTGCGCTGGAGTGAAATTCATCTATTCTAACGGGCGTCACAACGGAGTTGACGAAATGAAATCGACCGAGTTCGTTGCTCGACTGGCCGAAGTCATGGGCGTCTCGCACACGGAGATCGCGACCGTGGATCGCACCTTGGCCAAACAAGGTCTGCGGCGGATTGCTCGTGGTCGCTCACGACCAGACGTGACGCTGAGGGAAGGCGTGCAGATTGTCTGCGCCTGGGCCGGGGCAAGGAAGCTGACCGATGCGGCAGAGGAATTGGGCCGCCTGAAGCGATATCAACCGCAACAGATCTCACCGGGCGAGTACAAGACAATTACAAGCAGAACGACGACACTCGCCAGCCTGTTTGAGACAGAAGAATCCGATCTTTACGGACTGGATTTCATCGAGGCGGCCTCATGGCTGGCGGAGCAGCTTGGGTCGGAAAAGTTCCCGGCACATAAGGTTTGGCTCTCCATCGAGAAGGGCGGCGCGCCCGAGCTTTCCTGTGAGTGGGAATTTCAAACGAAGACGCTCGACTTCGAGGAGTTCCCGGTCAAGGTGGACCTGAGTTTCAAAAGCCGTCCACGAAAACCGAACGTGAAGCTCAGAACGTCCGTCCGCGGGCCCGTTCTGAAGTGGATATTCGAAGTGACGGAGGGCGCATGAATACCGGCCCGTCACCACTGGAGCCAGGGAAGCTCGCTGGCATCACCAGACCATTTCACACCGAAGGGTTTGACACCGACACGATACGCATCGACACCAAACCGTACCACGGCACACCATATCTGGGTCGCCCGCGTCATACGGATGGCAGCCTGCCTGGCTCAAGCCCCTCGCGGGCGGGACAGGACGCCCGACAGACATCTCGAAACGGTAAAAAAGCGAGACGCCACCTGACGGGATACATTTATCCGAAGGATGGCACGGCTTTCCCCGTTTTCTGCGATCAATATGGAGCAAGGTCCATGAGCATTGACGCTGCCATCCATGACGCCGTACAAAGCGCCATCGCCCCCCTGGTCCGGGAAATCCGGGACCTGCGCCAGAAGATCGAGCCACCGCAGGAATGGCTCAACGTGGCGGATGCCGCGAAACACTTCAAGGTGAGTACCAGCACGATCCGCCGCTGGATCAAGGAAGGGCGCATCGAAGCCAAGGGGTCCGCCAAGAGGCGACAGGTTCGTCTGTGAGAGAGATGGACATTTTCGTACTCATAAATTACGCACAAACATGGCTAAGAATATGATTTAAAACATAAATCATATGCCTCTCCTGGGCACCAGATTTCCCGTGACATCTCTGACTTATGTCTCTGTAAAGCAACAACTTTCTGCGATTCGCAAGCCAAGATCACCAGCGACTGATCGCTTTTTGATGCACATTCTGATGCACCATCCGATACCCAAGCGCTTGCGCGCGGCATCCCTTTGCGGCACCGTGACGCCATGCCGATTCATCACCGCGGGTCCACCTGCTATCTTCGC
>NZ_PVWS01000044.1:0-19087 GCF_004126395.1 Roseovarius sp. A46
CATAGGCCCGGAAATCGCCAAAATACTTCGTGATCGCCGCCGTCAGCGTCGTCTTGCCGTGGTCAACGTGACCAATCGTGCCGATGTTCACGTGCGGTTTCGAACGGTCAAACTTTTCCTTCGCCATTTCTCTGGGCACCTTGTCAATTGGGGGGCCGCCGGGCCCGGTTCTTGCTCCGCGCGCCGTTTAGGGGGTTACGGGGGGAAAATCAAGCGGCCCGTGGCCGTTTTGGCACGACTGGGCAGGTCGGTGCGGCCCGGGGATCACTCGACCGCCTCCGTGGCCTCTTCGCGCACCTGCTCCGCTGTCTCTTCGCCCGTCTCTCCGGCGTCCGCGGGCTCCGCGGCCGGGGCAGGGTCTGCCTCGGGGCGCCCGGACATCAGCCCGATCTTTTCCTTGGCGGGCCGCCCGTCATCCTCGAACCAGCCGAGATTGTCGTTCTGCCGGTTGAGCCAGTTCTCGATCAGCTTGGCGGCATTGCGGCTGAGGTGCTCCATCTGCACCTCCTTGCTCTGGGTGAGGCCCGATCCGATCACCGTCTTGGCCGAGACCGTCTCGACCACGGTGATCAGTTCGGGCTTTTCATTGAGCTTCTTGCCCGCCGCGTCGTCCCACACGGTGACGTTGAGGATCAGCGCCGATTTCGGCGAGGCCACCACCGGCACACCCGGAATGGCCAGCACGTAGCCCTCCACGCTCACCCCGAGATGATAGAGCTTCGAGCCCTCATGGCGCGTGAACCGCTCGTTGATCGCCCGTGTCATCGCGTCGATCCACTCCTCCTGGCTCGCCGCGCGGGATGCCGGCCCCTTGGTCAGGTTCGGTGCCACCACGACGTTGTGGCCAAGCCGGAAATTACCCAGATAGGCGGGCTCGCTGTCGAGATCGTTGGCATTGGTGCAGGCGGCGACGGCCAGAAGGCCGAGAAGGGCCATGAAACGGCGCATATGCGGCCTCCCATTATGATAAACTCGAAGAGGCTTAACGCAGCCCGCGTCACGGCGCAACGATTTGCCGCCCGCGCCCGCCGACCCTATATCAGGTATAGCAGTCTAGGGGCCCCGCGATGACCGATGCCACCACCGATACCGCCCCGCCCCCCGCGCCCGTGCGCGTGCCGCTCGTGACCGAGCCGCTCGGGGTGCTGGGGTCGCTGCGCGCGGCGCGGGAAAACGTGCTGTCGATCATCCCGGAGATTGCCACCCGTCAACCGATGGTGTCGGGCCGCACGGGCAAGCGCTGGCACATGGTGACGGACCCGGGCGCGATTCGGCGTATGCTGTTGGAAAACCTCGACAACTATCCCAAGTCTCTGGTCACCAAGAACCTGCTGCGCCCCGCCATCGGCGACTCGCTGTTCATCGCCGAGGGGGCGCATTGGCGCTGGCAGCGGCGCACCGCCGCGCCGGTGTTCTCGCACCGCAACGTGATGAACCTCGCGCCGGTCATGTCTGCCGCCGCCGCGCGCAGCGCCGATCGCATCGCAGACGCGGGCCCGCGCGCCGTGGACGTGGCCGCCGACATGGTGCGCACCACCTTCGACGTGATCGCCGATGTCACCTTTTCCGGCGACGGCACGTTCGACGCCGACGCCGTGCATCGCGGCATCGACGCCTATATCGCCGAGGCGGGGCGCATCTCGCTGTTCGATATCCTGGGCTTTCCCGATTGGGTGCCGCGCCCCGGGCGGCTGATGGCCGGGGGTGCGGTGAAGGAGATGAAGCGCGTCGCCGACGCGGCGGTCGAGGCCCGTCGCGCGCGCGGCCCCGACGGCGTGCCAGACCTGCTCGACCTGCTGCTCGAAGGCGAGGATCCCGAGACGAAGCGCCGCATGAATACGCCGGAATTGCGCGACAACCTGCTCACCTTCATCGTCGCGGGCCACGAGACCACCGCGCTCACGCTGGGCTGGTCGCTCTACCTTTGCGCCTTCGACCAACAGGTGCAGGACCGCGCCCGCGCCGAAGCGCGCGCGGTGCTCTCGGGCGATGCGGCCACCGGCGAGGACGTGGCACACCTGCCCTTCATCCGCCAGATCATCGACGAGGCGCTGCGCCTTTACCCGCCAGCGGGGATGGTGTCGCGCACGGCGATGGCCCCCGATACGCTCTGCGGGCGCGAGATCAGGCCCGGCGACACGGTCATCATCCCGATCTACGCGCTGCACCGCCACCACATGCTGTGGGAGGCACCCGACACCTTCCGCCCCGACCGCTTTGCCGACCGCAAGGCGGTGCCGCGCTATGCCTACCTGCCCTTCGGCGACGGGCCGCGCATCTGCATCGGCGCGAGCTTCGCGCTGCAGGAGGCGGTAATCATCCTCGCCACCCTGCTCGCACGGTTCCGCTTCACACCGGTGCCGGGGCGCGACCCGGACCCGGTGATGATCATCACGCTGCGCCCGCAGGGCGGCGTGTGGCTGATGGCCGAGGAGGTGTGACAGCCGGAGCGGACCATCCGAGCTTCCCCCGCGCAGAGTAAAGACGCGTGTACGCGCCCGCCGCCCTCACCGCGTCGGCACCGGCTCCTCGCCGCGGTAATCGTAGAACCCGCGCCCGGACTTGCGCCCGAGCCAGCCCGCCTCGACATACTTGGTCAGCAGCGGACAGGGCCGGTACTTGGTGTCTGCCAGACCGTCATGCAGCACGTTCATGATCGCCAGACACGTATCCAGACCGATGAAATCCGCCAGTTCCAGCGGCCCCATCGGGTGATTGGCCCCGAGCTTCATCGACCGGTCGATGGAGCGCACGTTGCCCACCCCCTCGTAGAGCGTATAAACCGCCTCGTTGATCATCGGCATCAGGATGCGGTTGACGATGAAGGCCGGGAAATCCTCGGCGCTCGCCGCCGTCTTGCCGAGGTGCTCCACCACCGCGAGACAGGCGTCAAAGGTCTCCTTGTCGGTGGCGATACCGCGGATCAGTTCCACCAATTGCATCACCGGCACCGGGTTCATGAAGTGAAACCCCATGAATTTCTCGGGCCTGTCGGTGCGGCTCGCCAGCCGCGTGATCGAGATGGACGAGGTGTTGGAGGTCAGGATCGTGTGCTCCGCCAGGTGCGGCAGCAGCGCGTCAAAGATCTTCTGCTTGATCTCCTCGCGCTCGGTCGCGGATTCGATGATGAGATCGCACGCCCCGAGCGTCTCGAGCGCCGCCTCCGGCACGATGCGGGCCAGCGCGGCCTCCATCTCGGCCTCGCTGATCTTCTCGCGGCTGACCTGCCGCTCCATGTTCTTGCGGATGGTGGCCAGCGCCTTGTCCAGCGCCTCGGCGCTGACATCGTTGAGCCGCACCTCGTAGCCCGCAAGTGCCATCACGTGGGCGATGCCGTTGCCCATCTGGCCCGCGCCCACAACGCCCACTGTCCGGATGTCCATGCACCGCCCTTTCCTCGCTTCACGCGGACAACATAGGCCCCGGCGGGGACACGCCGCAAGGGCCGGATTCCGCTAAAATGCGCCACGAATTCGAGGTTTAGGGAAATGGAAAGGCGAATCATCGAGCCTCGCTTCCGGGTGACTGAAAACGGGTGGGACCGATGGCTTACGAATGCATGGGGCGCCAGCCCCTCGATTATCTACCGGTGCGCTACCCGGGCTCGCGGCTGGTCTTTCGCGGGCCACGGCGCGGCCTGACAGGGGCTTACGTGGCCTGCATCGGCAGCACCGGAACCCATGGCAGCTTCGTGGCAAGGCCCTGGCCCGCCCTCCTCGAGGACGATCTGGGCACGCCTTGCGTCAATCTCGGCCTGCCCAATGCCGGGCCGGATGTGTTTGCCAATGACGCGGCGGTGCAGAAAATCGCACGGGGCGCACGCGCGGTGGTGCTGCAACTGCCCTGCGCGATGAACCTCTCCAACCCGTTCTACCGGGTGCATCCACGCCGCAACGACCGCTTCGTCGCGGCGACGGACGCGCTGCGCGTTCTTTACGCCGAGGTAGATTTCACCGAGTTCCATTTCACCCGCCACCTGATGCGCCGGCTCGCCGCGATCTCGCCCGCGCGCTTCGCGCGGCTGCGCACGGCGGTGCAAGAGGCGTGGCTCGCCCGCATGTCGGTGGTGTTGCGCGGGCTCGCGCCGCCGGTGGTGCTGTTGTGGCAGGCCAACCACCCACCGGGCGACGGCGCGGGAAGTGCTGCCATCGACGCCGATCCCGCCTTCGTCAGCCGCGCCATGCTCGACGCCCTCGCCCCACACGCCGCCGCCACGGTGCTGGTGGTGGCGTCCGGTGCGGCGCGCACGCAAGGCACGCACGACATGCGCTTTCCGCCGATGCAAGAGGATGTCGCCGCCGCCCTGCCCGGCCCGCGCGCGCATCGCGAGGTGGCCTTGGCGCTGCACCCCGTGCTGACCCGGCTGCTCAAGGATTAGCGGTCGCCACCCGACACGCGAGACCCGATGGAGGCGCGGGGCCGAACACCGGGTCAAGCCGCGTGAGCAAGACAGTCGGGGAACAGCTCTGAGCCGGAATGCGCACGACATCGGGCCGGGGCCATCGACCCGAATGGCCTTGAGCGGACCTTGAACCATCCGGTGATGAGCCGCGCGGGGGCAGGAAGCGAATGGCAGGATCAGGCCAATCGCACCCGTCATGACGCACCCGGCCACGGTCCGTTCCGGCCCGCTCACTTGCCCCTCGGACCTCCGTCCAGGCAACCGAGGCAAGGACCACGACCCTTATGCCGGAAAAATAAACGGGCCCGCGCAATGGCGCGGGCCCCCTTGTCTCGACAGTCGCCCGAACCTCAGAGCTTCTCGACCAGCTCCGGCACGGCGGTGAAGAGATCGGCCACCAGGCCATAATCGGCGACCTGGAAAATCGGCGCTTCCTCGTCCTTGTTAATCGCGACGATGACCTTCGAATCCTTCATCCCCGCAAGGTGCTGGATCGCGCCAGAAATGCCCACCGCGACGTACAGGTCCGGGGCGACGACCTTGCCGGTCTGACCCACCTGCCAGTCGTTCGGCGCATAGCCCGAATCGACCGCCGCGCGGCTCGCACCAACGGCGGCGCCCAGCTTGTCCGCGAGGCTTTCGATCAGCGCGAAATCGTCCTTGCTGCCGACGCCACGGCCGCCCGAGACGACGACACCCGCCGAGGTCAGCTCCGGCCGGTCGCTCTCGGCCACCTTGTCCTCGACCCATTCGGAGAGGCCCGGATTGTCGGTGGCCCCGATGGTCTCGACGGCGCAGGCCGCCTGCTCGCCCGCCGCGTCGAAGGTCGAGGTGCGGATCGAGACGACCTTCTTGGCGTCCTTCGACTTCACCGTCTGCACGGCGTTGCCCGCATAGATCGGGCGCTCGAACGTATCGCCATCAATGACGCCAGAGACGTCCGAGATCACCATCGCGTCGAGCAGTGCAGCCACCCGGGGCAGCACGTTCTTGGCATCGGTGGTGGCCGGGGCCACGACGTGATCGTAATCACCGGCAAGCGACACGATCAGCGCCGCCGTCGGCTCGGCCAGACGGTGCCCGAGAGAGGCATCCTCGGCGACCAGAACCTTGGTGACACCGGCGATCTTTGCCGCCGCCTCGCCCGCCGCCGCCGCGTGCGCACCGGCACAGAGCGCGGTCACGTCGCCAAGCGCTGCCACCGCCGTCACCGCCTTGGCGGTCGCGTCCAGGTTCAGCTCGCCATCGGTCACTTCTGCAAGAAGAAGAACAGCCATCACACGACCCCCGCTTCCTTGAGTTTCGCCACCAGCTCGTCCACCGAGCCCACGATTTCGCCCGCCTTGCGCGCCGGCGGCTCCTCGGTCTTGAGCACCTCCAGACGGGGGCTCGCATCGACGCCGTAATCCTCGGCGGTCTTCTCGTCGAGCGGCTTCTTCTTGGCCTTCATGATGTTCGGAAGGCTCGCATAGCGCGGCTCGTTGAGGCGCAGATCGACGGTCACGATAGCCGGCATCGTCACCTTGATGGTCTGAAGCCCGCCATCCACCTCGCGGGTGACCAGCGCGTGATCGCCCTCGATCTCCAGCTTCGAGGCAAACGTCGCCTGCGACCAGCCCAACAGCGCCGACAGCATCTGCCCGGTGGCGTTCATGTCGTTGTCGATGGCCTGCTTGCCACAGAGCACGAGGCCGGGCTGCTCTTCCTCGACGATCTTGGCAAGGATCTTGGCCACGGCGAGCGGCTCGACATCCTGATGCACGTCATCGGCGGCAACCACGAGGATCGCGCGATCCGCGCCCATCGCAAGCGCCGTGCGCAGCGTCTCCTGCGCCTGTTTGACGCCGATGGAGACGGCGATCACCTCCTCGGCCTTGCCCGCCTCACGCAGGCGGATGGCTTCCTCGACGGCGATCTCGTCGAACGGGTTCATCGACATCTTGACATTGGCGAGATCGACACCGCTTCCATCCGCCTTGACACGGACTTTGACGTTGTAATCGATCACGCGCTTGACAGGCACGAGCACCTTCATTGGCACGGTCTCCCTTACAGTGATGAGCGGCCCCTCGCGGCCCCTCGGCTTGGCTCTCCCGCGCGGTGATACCGGCTCATGCGCGCGGGAAACAGGGTAAAATCGTCACGTTTCGGTTCGCGGACGCCACGTTTTGACGGTTTGTGGCCCGCGATCCTTTCCAGAATATGTCACCGGTTCGCGCCCGGAACCCACAGCACGTCCTCCTTGCCGCCGTCATTGGCCATGCGCGCGGCCACGAAGAACCAGTCGCTCGCCCGGTTGAGATAGCGCACCGCCGCCTCGTTGACCGTTTCCAGCGCCGCCAGTTCCACCATCAGCCGCTCGGCACGCCGCGCCACGGTGCGGCACAGGTGCAGATGCGCGGCCAGCGGCGAGCCGCCCGGCAGGATAAAGCTGCGCAGCGGTTCGAGATGGCCGTTCATCGCGTCGATTTCGGCCTCGAGCCTATCGACCTGCGCGGGCACCATCCGCAGCGGGATATACTCGGCCTCACCGTCCTTTTCCATGTCCGGGCGGCACAGGTCCGCACCCAGGTCAAAGAGGTCGTTCTGAATCCGCGCCAGCGCCGCGTCGGTCTCGCCCTCGGCATGGAGCCGCGCCAGCCCCAGCGTGGCGTTGAGCTCGTCCACCGTGCCATAGGCGGTGACGCGCGCCGAATGCTTGGCCACCCGCACACCGTTGCCCAGCGCGGTCTCGCCCGCGTCGCCGGTGCGTGTGTATATCTTGTTGAGCACGACCATGAATCAGCCTCCCTACCTGCGGAAATAGACGAACACGAGGATCAGCAGCACCGCCACGAACTGCGCGATCAGCCGCCAGCGCATGTACTTGTTGGCGCGCTTGGCGTTCTCCACCCCCTCCTTGCCGAAGGTCGCGATGCCGCGGATCAGGATCGCCGCCGTCACCAGGCAGCCCGCAGCCACGAGCCAGAAAAGCGGGTCGGTCAGCATGATCCCCTCCTTGCATTCGAATCGCGTCTGCCGCGCATCTAGGACGGCGCGCGGGGAAAGCGAAAGGGAAAATCCCCCGCGCCCTGTCCCGCCACGCGCCGTTCACCCCCTGCTCAGCACCCAATCAAGCGCCCGCACCGGCAATACACGGCGCAGCGCGCCCATGGCGTAAGTGGGTGTCGTGACATAGTACCGCGCCTTCGGGCGCGGCGATTCGAGCGCGTGAACCAGCTTCTTCGTCACCGCGGCGGCGGGCCATTGCGGCCCCTTGCTGCTCCCCTTGTAAAGCTGGTCAAGCAGGCTCTCGCGATACTCCTCGGCGCGCGCCGAATTCTCCCAGTCGATCCATTTCTCGAACTGCTTGATCGCGTTCTGCCGAAACGGCGTGTCGATCGGTCCCGGGTCGATGATCACCACCTCGATCCCCGTGCCTGCAAGCTCCAGCCGCATCGCATCGCTCAGCCCCTCCTGCGCGAATTTCGTCGCCACATAGGCCCCGCGCCATTTCATCGCGACGAGGCCCAGCACCGAAGAGCATTGCACGATACGACCATGCCCCTGCCCGCGCATCACCGGGATCACCCGCCGCGTCAGGTCGTGCCAGCCGATCAGGTTGGCCTGGAATATGGTGCGCAGCGCCTCGGTGGGGACGTCCTCGACCGGCCCGGGGATCGCGTAGGCCCCGTTGTTGAACAGCGCATCGAGCCGCCCGCCCGTCGCGCCCAGCACCTCCGCCAGCCCGGCCTCGATGCTCGCCTCGTCCTCGTAGTCGACCCGCGGCGCCGCGAATCCCTCCTCGCGCAGCCGCACGCAATCGGCCTCCTTGCGGCAAGAGGCAAAGACGCGCCAGCCACGCCCGCGCAAGAACCGCGCCGCGTCCAGCCCGATACCCGACGAACAGCCGGTGATGAGAATGCTCCGTTCGCTCATGACCACCTTGTGACCCGGCGCAGTGCACGATGCAAGCACGCGCGGCCCTGTCCCCGCTTTACGCCCGCGCATGCCGTCTGTATCACCATATCCATGACAGACCTGCTCGACGACCCCAACATGCGCCCCGAGGCCACACCCGAGCCGCTGCGCCGCGCCATCGGCGAGCGGTATCTGACCTATGCGCTCTCGACCATCATGCACCGCGCGCTCCCGGATGCCCGTGACGGGCTCAAACCGGTGCATCGCCGCATCCTCTACGCCATGCGCGAACTCAGGCTCTCCAGCACCGGCGGATTCCGCAAGTCCGCCAAGATTTCCGGCGACGTGATGGGCAACTATCACCCCCACGGGGACGCCGCGATCTACGACGCGATGGCGCGATTGGCGCAGGATTTCGCGGTGCGCTACCCGCTCGTGGACGGGCAGGGCAATTTCGGCAATATCGACGGCGATAATCCGGCCGCCTCGCGCTACACCGAAGCGCGGATGACCCCCTTTGCCGAGGCGCTGCTGGAGGGGCTGACCGAGGACGCGGTCGATTTCCGGGACAATTACGACGGCACGCTGCGCGAACCTGTCGTGCTGCCCGCGGCCTTCCCGAACCTGCTGGCCAACGGCGCCTCGGGCATCGCCGTGGGCATGGCCACCAACATCCCGCCGCACAACATCGCCGAGCTGATCGACGCCTGCCTGCACCTGATCAAGTCGCCGGATGCGCGCGACGAGACATTGCTCAACCATATCCCCGGCCCCGATTTTCCCACCGGCGGCGTGATCGTCGAGCCAGCCGAGAACATCGCGCAGGCTTATCGCACCGGGCGCGGCTCCTTCCGGCTGCGCGCCCGCTGGGAGGTCGAGGAGCTGGGCCGCGGCGGCTGGCAGATCGTCGTCTCCGAAATCCCGTACCAGGTGCAGAAATCCAAGCTGATCGAGCGCATCGCCGACCTGATCCAGACCCGCAAGGTGCCGATCCTCGCCGATGTCCGCGACGAGAGCACCGATGACGTCCGCCTCATCCTCGAGCCGCGCACGCGCAATGTCGATCCGGCGGCACTGATGGGCCTGATGTTCCGCAACACCGATCTGGAACTGCGCTTCTCGCTCAACATGAACGTGCTCGTCGACGGGGTGACGCCCTGGGTCTGCTCGCTGCGCGAGGTGCTGCGCGCCTTTCTTGATTTCCGGCAAGAGGTGCTGCTGCGCCGCTCGCGTCACCGGATGGAAAAGATCGACCACCGGCTCGAGGTGCTCGAAGGGCTGATCGTCGCCTTTCTCAACCTCGACCGCGTGATCGAGATCATCCGCTACGACGACGCGCCCAAACCGGCCCTGATGCGCGAGGACTGGGGCCGGACCTTCACCCGCGCCGCCTCCGAAGCCGATTACGTGCCCCCTGCCCCGTCCAAAGAGGACGGGCTGTCGGATATCCAGGCCGAGGCGATCCTCAACATGCGCCTGCGCTCCTTGCGTCGGCTCGAGGAGATGGAGCTGCGCGCCGAGCGCGACGCGCTGATGGAGGAACGTGCCGGGCTCGAGGATCTGCTCGACGACACGCGCCTGCAATGGGCCGCCATCGCCAACCAGCTCAAGGAGGTGAAAAAGACGTTCGGCAAGACCCACCCGATCGGCGCGCGCCGCACCACCTTCTCCGAGGCGGGACCGGTGGAGGAGGTGCCGATCGAGGCGATGACCCCGCGCGAGCCGATCACCGTGGTCTGTTCGCGCCGCGGCTGGATCCGCGCCATGACCGGGCATATCGACCTGAATCGCGAACTGAAATTCAAGGACGGCGACGGGCCGCGCTTCATCTTTCACGCCGAGACCACCGACCGGCTGCTCGTCTTCGGCACCAACGGGCGGTTCTACACCCTCGCGGCGGCGAGCCTGCCGGGCGGGCGTGGCATGGGCGAGCCGCTGCGCCTCATGGTCGATCTGCCCAACGAGGCCGAGATCGTCGATCTGCTGATCCACAAGCCGGGGCGCAAGCTCCTGGTCGCGTCCTCGGCGGGCGACGGATTCGTGGTGTCCGAGGACGAGGTTCTGGCCCAGACCCGGACCGGCAGGCAGGTGCTCAACCTGCGCGCCCCCGCCCGCGCGGTGGTCTGCCGACCGGTGGCGGGCGATCACGTGGCCTGCGTGGGCGAGAACCGCAAGGTGCTGGTCTTCGCCCTCGACGAATTGCCGGAACTGGGCCGCGGCAAGGGCGTGCGGCTCCAGAAATTCAAGGATGGCGGGCTGTCGGACGCCACCACCTTCACCCTCGCCGACGGGCTGAGCTGGCGCGATCCGGCGGGCCGCACCCGCACCGAGAGCGACCTCACGGAATGGCTGGGCAAACGCGCGGGCGCGGGCCGCATGGCCCCGCGCGGCTTCCCGCGCGACAACCGGTTCACGTGAGGGGAATTCTGGCCTGTCCCTGCCATTCGCCTCCTGCCTCCGCGCGGAATAAAGGCGCGTTTACGCGCCGCTGCGCGATCGCCAGCCCGCCCCACGGGCTGGCGATTGGGTAACGCTGGTGCAAAGCTCTCATCTCTCTCGGATTTTGTGAGATAAAGCGCGGCAGACCAACCGCTGGATCGCCAACCCGTGGGCTGGCGCCCGCGCGGCTCATCGCCCGGATGCCGCAACGTCCCCTCCAGGCCAAACCCGGTCGCCCGACCGCTACCCCCGCCGCTCTCCCAGCGACAGCGTGTGCGCGCGCAGCCATTCCATGAAGCCGCGCGGGTCGCCTTGCAGCATCTTCATCCGTTCCGCGTCCACCGGCTTGCCCACGACCGGTTTCTGCGGCTTGCCGCAACTGCGCACCACCTCGTGCAACAAGAGCCCCTGCCGCATGGTGGGCGAGATGCAATTGGCCATCTGGTACCAGCGCGAATTGGACCCGGGAAAGTAGACCGGCACCACCTGCGCGCCCGAGCGGCGGATCATCTGCGCGGTGAACACGTTCCACTCGCGCTCGACCACCGGACCAAAGAGCGTGTCGGATGATGCCACCACGCCAGAGGGAAACACGCTGATGAGCCCCCCCTCCTTGAGATGCGACATCGCGCTCGCACGCATCTCGACCGATTTGCGCTGCGCCTCGGGGTCGTGCGGGAACGGCACCGGGATCATGTAGGAGGCCGCGACCTCGTCGATGCCCGTGAGCAGCGCGCGCGTCAGGATCTTGTAATCCGTGCGTCGCCGCCCGATCAGGTCGGCGAGGATCATGCCGTCCACCAGCCCGTGCGGATGGTTGGCCACCACCACCACCGGGCCCTCGGTGGGGATGTTGGCGATCTCCTCGTCGGGCGTAAGCAGCGGAACACCCATCGTATCGAGCGCCGCCCGCCAGAACGCCTGCCCCGAGGGCGCGCCGCTCTTCTCGAAGGCGCGGATCATGCGGATGATGCTGATCTTGCCGGTCAGCCACTCCATCCCGCGGATGATCGTGGCGGTGGCGGGGCTGTCAAAGCTGTTGGCATAGGTCAGACTGCGGCGATCGTACTTGGTTAACAGAACCTGCCCGCCGGTCTCCCCGCCGGTCTCCCCGCCGGTCTCTGGCTGCGCCTTCCTGCTCACGTCGTCCGTCCCGCTTCGCTGTGCCGGTGCCATGCGCGGCCTAGGTATCCTCGCCGAAGCGATCGGCGACCAGCGCGGCCAGCGCATCGCCCAGCGGCCCGGCATCGGCCCCCATGATCTCGACGTCAATAGTGCTTCCTTTGGCCGCTGCCAACATCAAAAGCCCCATGATGCTGTCGCCCGAGGCCGACTCGGGGCCGTGGCTCACCTCGACCTGCGCATCGAACCCCTCGACCACCTCGACGAACTTGGCGGCGGCGCGGGCGTGCAGCCCCTTTTCGTTGACGATCTCGAGTTGCCGCCGCATGCGCTCGGTCATTGCGCTTTTCCTCATTCCGTTGAAACGTTGTGGCTGTCGATATACTTGCGCCCCGCCTCGAGCGCCGCGCGCACCGCCACCGAGACCGGGCTGTGGCGGCTCTTGGCCAGCTTGATGAGCATCGGCAGGTTGGCCCCGTAGAGAATGCGGCGGTTGTCGGGGCGGCAGGCACGCAGCGACAGGTTCGAGGGCGAGCCGCCAAAGATGTCGGTCACCACCACCACCCCGTCGCCGCTGTCCACCGCGTCCGCGGCGGCGCAAATCTCGTCCTGCTTTTCCGCGCGGTCGTGATCGCCCTCGACAGCGACGGCCACGATCCCGCTCTGCGCGCCGACCACGTGTTCGACCGCCTTGAGATACTCGCGGGCGAGCCCGCCATGTGCCACGATCACGATCCCGATCATGACCGCCCTTCCCCCGGCTCTCGCCGCTCCAGTTCCCGGTGCCTTAATGACACCGGCCAGCCTTGCTCCGCAAGCCTCGCCCGCAGCATTTCCGCCACCGCGACAGAGCGGTGCTGCCCGCCGGTACAGCCGGTGCCGATGGCGAGGTAGGCCTTGCCCTCTTCCTCGTGCGCGGGCAGCAGCAGCTCCATCAGCGCCGTCAGCCGGTCGAGAAACGGTGCCAGCCGCGGATCGTCCCTCAGATACGCCTGCACCGCCGGGTCCCGTCCGTCCGCGTCGCGCAGGCTCTGCTCCCAATGCGGGTTTGTCAGGAACCGGCAATCAAACACCATGTCGAGCCCGCGCGGCAGCCCGCGCTTGTACGAAAACGACTGCACCGAGATCGACAACCGCTTGGCACCGCCGGGCGCGAACCAGCGTTCGAGCTCGGCGCGAAGATCGTGGGGCGACATGTCGGAGGTATCGACCACGATATCCGAGCGGTCCCGCACCGGGCCGAGCAGATCGAGTTCGCGCGCGATGCCATCCTCGACACTGCCGCCGGGCGCGAGCGGATGGCGCCGCCGCGTCTCCGAGAAGCGCCGCACGAGGACGTCGGGGCGGCAGTCGAGATACAGCACCTCCATCTTGCCCGGTGCCGGCACCCCGCCTCCGTCGATCACCTCCAGCAGGGCGCGGACCGAGAAATCGCGATTGCGCACGTCGATACCCAGCGCCAGCGGCTTGTCGAGCCGCGGCCCGGCAAAGAGCCGCGGCAGCAGCGAAAGGGGCAGGTTGTCGATGGCCTCGAAACCGATATCCTCAAGCACGTGGATCGCCGTGCTGCGGCCCGCACCCGACGGGCCGGTGACAAGGACCAGCCTGTGAGGCATGTCAGCATCGGCGACGTGAGAGGACATGATCCGCGACCTTCGTTGCTATTCCAGCACTCCATACCGGAGATAGAGCGCAATCGCCGCCGGAAAATGCGCGTGCCCCGATCCGTGAACAAGCGGCAGCGCGGCGCCGACAATCCGCGTTTCGCGCAGCGGCGGCAGGCGTTCGGTCGCGGACCCGTCCAGGTCGACGACCAGCGCCAGCGGCCGCGGCCCCGCGGCCGGCAGCCGCAGCAGCCCTATCCCCCGCGCCTCGATCCGCCCGCGGATCGTGTCGGGCGCGTCGGCCATCACCTGATCGCCCGCGCGCCACACCCGGGTGCGGTCGTCGGCCACGAGCTCGGCCCCCAGCGCAATGAGCCGCAGCGCCAGCCCCGATTTGCCACTGCCCGCCGCCCCGCGAATGAGCACGGCCCGCCCCGCCTGCGCAACACAGCTCGCATGGACGGTCAGACCCCCGGCATCGTCCCCGGCCTCTGCCGCGCGGGCCATGCCCGCTCAGACCGGCAGGCCGACGACGAACCGCGCGCCCAGCGGCTCGGATGTCGCATCGGCATGGGTGGGGCGGATGTTCTCGGCCCAGATCACACCGTCATGCGCCTCCACGATCTGCTTCGAAATCGCCAGCCCCAGCCCCGAATTGTTGCCAAACTCGCCCTCGGGACGCTGGGAATAGAAGCGCTGGAAAATCTTGTCCAGCGACTCCTCGGGGATGCCCGGGCCGGTATCCTCGACCACGATCAGGACGCGGTTGGCGCGGCGGCGTGCCCAGACGCGGATCGCGTCGCCCTCCTCGCAAAAGCTGATAGCGTTAGTGATGAGGTTGACAAACACCTGTGCCAGCCGCGCCTCCAGCCCGGTGACGACGATCGGCTTGCCCGGGAAATCGGTGATGAACTCGACCCCCTTCTTGCCCGCCTCCTCGCTGAGGTACTGCGCGAGGTTCTGCAAGAGCGCCACCAGGTCGAACCCTTCCTGCGTCTCCTTGACCAGCTCGGAATCGAGACGCGAGGCGTTGGAGATATCGCTCACCAGGCGGTCGAGCCGGCGCACGTCATGCTCGATCACTTCGAGCAGGCGCTCGCGCTGATCCTCGCGGCGCGCGATGCGCATGGTGCCCACCGCCGAGCGCAGGCTCGCCAGCGGGTTCTTGATCTCGTGGGCCACGTCGGCGGCGAATTGTTCGTTGCTCTCGATCCGGCTGTAGAGTGCACCGACCATGCCGCGCAGCGCACCCGACAGCCGCCCGATCTCGTCGGGCCGCGCCGTCAGGTCGGGGATACGGATGCGCCCGCCGCCGCTGCGCCCGCGATTGCGCTCGCTCCCGATTTCGGCCGCGGCGGCGAGATCGGCGAGCGGGTTGGAGATGGTCGAGGCCAGAACAAGGCTCAGGCCGATGGAAATGAGCGTGGCGATCAGGAACATCTGCAACACCCGCTCCCGCTCGGCCGCCGAAATGCGGGCGACGTCGCCGGAGCTGTCGACCAGCACCACCGCGCCCACCGGTGTGGAACCGCGCATCACCGGCGCGGCGGCGCGCAATATCGTATCACCGCTGGCATCGATGGCGCGCACCTGCGCGCCCTCCGAGACCGCGGCATCGACCAGGTCACGCAACGCCGCGATCGCGTCCTGCGCTTCTTCCCCCGTGCCCTGCGTCGAAAAGGGCGCCGAGATGACGCCCCATATCCGTTCCAGGAAATCGGTCAGCGGCGTGGGCGGCATGTCCCCCGTGATTCCCGAGCGCGCGGGCGTGCCCGCCTTCTGCCCGAGCAAGAGCCCGGTCCTGTCAAAGAGATAGGCCTCGGTGCCCGGGCGCAGCGCGAGCCGCTCCAGCGTATCCTCGACATCTATGCCGTCGCCGGTGGCGAGGTTGACCGGTGCGGTCTGCGGCAACCGGGCGGCGACCACATCGGCGGTGAGCGCGGCGCGGTCGCGCAGGCTCTCGACGTGCTGGCGCACCAGCGTGTCCTGCGTGCTGTTGAGGTAGAGGATGCCGATGACCAGAACGTTGAGCGCGATCAGGTTGAAGGTGACGATCTTGCGCGTGAGCGCCGAGCGCCGCAGCGACAGCCAGCCGCGCCGCGCCCGCCGCTCGGTCAGCTCTGCTTCCTCCACGCGGTCGGGGGCGACGAAATCGTCCCCCAGGACGAGATCGCCATCCTTGCGCGCCCGCGGATCGCCCACGTCTATCCCCTCGGCCAGGGCCATCATTCCTCGTTGTAACGATACCCGATCCCGTAGAGCGTTTCGATGGCCGAGAATTCGGGATCGACCATCCGCAGTTTCTTGCGCAGGCGCTTGATGTGGCTGTCGATGGTGCGATCGTCCACATAGACCTGGTCGTCATAGGCCACATCCATCAGCTGATCGCGGCTCTTGACGAAGCCGGGACGCTGCGCGAGCGCCTGCAACAGCAGGAACTCAGTCACCGTGAGCGACACGTCCTGCCCCTTCCACGTCACCGCGTGGCGCAGCGGATCCATGCGCAATTCGCCGCGCTCGATCACCTTGTTTTCCTCGCCCTCGACCAGCGCGCCGCCGGCCACCACCTCCTGCCGCCGCAAGAGCGCGCGGATGCGCTCGACCAGCAGGCGCTGGGAAAACGGTTTCTTCACGTAATCATCCGCGCCCATGCGCAGGCCGAGGACCTCGTCGATCTCGTCATCCTTGGAGGTCAGGAAAATGACCGGCATCCGCGACTTCTGACGCAGCCGCTGCAACAGGTCCATCCCGTCCATGCGCGGCATCTTGATGTCGAGCACGGCCATGTCGGGCAGTTTCTTGCTGAAGGCGTCGAAGGCCTGCTGGCCATCGTTGTAGGTTTCGACCTCGAAGCCCTCGGCCTCGAGCGTCATGGCCACCGATGTCAGGATATTCCTGTCATCGTCCACAAGGGCGATCCTGGACATTGCTATTATTCCTCATACTGCTCTGAGTTTCTGAATTTTTTTCTCATTATGCGCCTTTTGCGCTCTGCGGATCAATCCAAAACTGCGAATCAGTCGCCTCGACCGCGCTCATTGGGCCGGAATTTCCTTGAGAATGGCTAAATGGACTCACCTTGCCCGCACGCATCGCATGGTGTTTCCGCTAACGGGCGGGTGATTGCGCTAACTTGGCGCTGGTTGCGCTAACTGCGGCAAACCCGCCTGTTATTTCACGAAAGCGTCGTGTTAAGACGCGCGCAGCCGGGCACGCCGCCCGACCGACGCCGCATCTCGGCGCCCCACTTGATCTGCTGCGGGCAGACGCATTTGGTGAACAGGAGCGAAGCAGACATGACACTCGGACGGGTGAACCCGAATTTCCGGCTGGAGGATCAGGGCATCACGGGGCTGGGCACGGTCCACTACAACCTCATCGAGCCCGCGCTGATCGAAGCGGCACTGAAAAACGGCGAAGGCACGCTCGGCCGCGGCGGCGCGTTCCTCGTCTCGACCGGCAAGTTCACCGGCCGCTCGCCCAAGGACAAGTTCGTCGTCCGCTCCGCCACCACCGAAGACACGATCTGGTGGGACAACAACGGCGCGATGGAGCCGGCAAAATTCGACGCGCTCTACGACGACATGCTCGCCTGGCTCGCCGGGCGCGACGTCTATGTCGAGGATCTCGTCGGCGGCGCCGACCCCGCGCTCGCCATCAACGTGCGCATGGTGACCGAGCTTGCCTGGCACAGCCTGTTCAACCGCACCATGCTGCGCCGCCCCGAGCGCGAGGCACTCGACGGCTTCGTCGCCGATTTCACGCTCATCAACTGCCCCGGCTTCAAGGCCGATCCCGGCCGTCACGGCTGCCGCACCGACACCGTGATCGCGATGAATTTTGACCGCAAGCTGATCCTCGTGGGCGGCACCGAATACGCCGGCGAGAACAAGAAATCCATCTTCACCCTGCTCAACTACCTGCTGCCTGAAAAGGGCGTGATGCCGATGCACTGCTCGGCCAACCACGCGCCCGACAACCCCGTCGATGCCGCCGTGTTCTTCGGCCTGTCGGGCACCGGCAAGACGACGCTCTCGGCCGATCCCGCGCGCACCCTCATCGGCGATGACGAGCATGGCTGGTCAGAGCGCGGCACCTTCAACTTCGAAGGCGGCTGCTATGCCAAGACCATCAACCTCGACCCCGATGCAGAGCCCGAGATCTACGCCACCACCTCGAAATTCGGCACCGTGGTCGAAAACATGGTGTTCGATCCCGAAACGCTGGAGCTTGATTTCGCCGATGACAGCCTCACCGCCAACATGCGCTGCGCCTACCCGCTGCACTACATCTCCAACGCGTCCGAGACGGCGCTTGGCGGGCACCCCAAGAACGTCATCATGCTCACCTGCGATGCCTTCGGCGTACTGCCACCCATCGCGCGGCTGACGCCCGCGCAGGCGATGTATCACTTCCTGTCCGGCTTCACCGCCAAGGTCGCAGGGACCGAGCGCGGCGTGACAGAGCCGCAGCCGACCTTCTCCACCTGCTTCGGCGCGCCCTTCATGCCCCGCCGCCCCGAGGTCTACGGCAATCTGCTGCGCGAAAAGATCGGCAAGCACGGCGCCACCTGCTGGCTGGTCAACACCGGCTGGACGGGGGGCGCCTACGGTGTCGGGAGCCGGATGCCGATCAAGGCCACCCGCGCGCTGCTCACCGCCGCCCTCGACGGCTCGCTGGGCGAGGTAGAGTTCCGCAAGGACGATAATTTCGGCTTCGAGGTGCCGGTCGAGGTGCCCGGCGTCGCCGAGGTCCTCCTCGACCCCCGCCGCACCTGGGACGACGCCGACGCCTACGACCGCCAGGCGGCCAAGCTCGTGCAGATGTTCGCCGACAACTTCGCCCAATACGTCCCCTTCATCGACGACGACGTGAAGGCGGCGGCGATCGGGTGAGGGTTGGGAGCGGGGGTGGGCGTTCAGTTGCCCCCGCCCGCTGCACTCGCTCCTTAGGTTGTTCAGCAGCAGGCATTGCAAACTCGCGCATTGAGGTTGCCCTTCGTGACGCGCTCGGCCTGAAGCCAACGTTCGGGATGCTCGCGCCGAGTGACTGGTTTCAGCCATTTTTCAACGTCTTGTGCCAAGAGCGACACGACGCGACTTGACGTTCCGTCGGGGGGAACAATCGTGCGAGGCAGTCAAAATTGAGCCAAATACTACACAGGAAATAATTCAACAGATTGCCGCGGGAAGGAAAAGAGGCTTCTCTTTTGACCATCCACACATCACTATGTGTTTTGAAGAATATCGCGCATTTAGTAGGGCGCTTCAGCATAATGAATGATGTCATGCCTCAACTCGTGACTAAATGCTGTGATAATACTCCAAAGAATTTCAGTAACGTGCCGCATCTCTGCGTCCTGCCGTAGCGCGACCGTCGAGCACTCTGCGAGCTTCCTTAAAAATAGATCTTGAACTTCAGATTTATCAACCAGTTCGCCCTGATACCCTCTAACCTTTTTCGAATAACCGGTCCAACGAACCTCGCGTATTGTAGGAAAGTCTGAACAACGCCTTCTGCTGCGCCGACGCGCCGATGTGAGGGCCATGCCGGGCATCAGGCAGCTTGTTTCCAGCGGCTTTCGGGCTGCTTCGGCCGCTCGGTTGGTGGACAGGCCAAT
>NZ_PVWS01000045.1:0-18557 GCF_004126395.1 Roseovarius sp. A46
TGAAACCGCGCCCGAAGCGCATCCGGCAAAGGTGCTGACATAATCCATCCTCCCAAACAGGATGAATCACAGATCAGGCTTCAAGGGAATCCCACCGATTCAGGTTTTCGGTGGGATGCTTTAGCTTGAAGCCTGTCCGCCTATCGTCGAGTACAGCCGGGAGTTCTAGGCGCGGGCGGCTGAGGAGCTGGCGCTGTCACCGGACGGCTCGGTGATCGCGGTGATGCTGGCGGACTACGCTGTAATGCAGGAACAGGCGCGAGTGCGCGAACGGTCGGAGGCATGACGTTGACCGGCCGATGTTGCTACTCGACCACTGGATAAAATGGCCGCCCCCAGTCCTCATTCGGGTTGTCCATCATCAGGTCCACGAAGACCGGGAGCAGGAAGGCGACTATCGCAACGCCATGAGCGCGGCGCCACCCTGATCACCAGCAACCTGCCCTTCGAGAAACCTTCGGGTCCGAGCGCCTCACCGGCGCTCTCCTGGATCGACTGACCCATCATGTCCACATCCTCGAGATGAACGGCGAAAGCTACCGGCTCGGGCAAAGTCGCGACCGAAAGGCCAGCGGCGACGGTTGATCCCTCCAATTGAATGGCCCCTGACGGCGCCATGCCGGACCAAGCGCCCGCCAAATGGCCTGGTTTTACGCCGCCGTTGACAAGTCAGTGGGTCGCAGGTTCGAATCTTGCACGGCTCACCACTGAATCCAGAGACTTAGCCGCGCACGGCGTCGATCATCCGCTGCACGTTATCGGGGTCGGCATCGGGGGTGATGCCGTGGCCGAGGTTGAAGATGTGCGGGCCGCCCGAGAGCGCTGCGACGATGCGGCGGGTCTCGCGGATCATCTCCTCTCCGCCCGTGACCATATGCGACGACTTCAGGTTGCCCTGCACGCAGCCATCCACCTGAACATGCTCGGCAACCCATTCGGCGCTCACTGAATCGTCTACCGCGACGCAATCGGCCCCGGTTTTCCCGTGGAAGCCGATATATTTCTCTCCCGCCTCGCGCGGGAACGCGATGACTGGAATGCCGGGGTGCCGCGCCTTGAGCGCGGCGGTGATACGGCGGGCGGGCTCGGTAGCGTAGCGGTCGAAATCCGCGCCCTTGAGCGATCCGGCCCAGCTGTCGAATATCTTGACCACCTCGGCCCCCGCCTCGATCTGCGCCGAGAGGTATTCGATCGTCGCCTCGGTGAGCCGCTCCATCAGCGCGTCGAACACCGAGCGGTCGCTGTCTTTCAGCGCATGGGCGGGCCCCTGGTCAGGCGTGCCGCGCCCGGCGATCATATAGGTGGCCACGGTCCACGGCGCCCCGGCAAAGCCAATCAGGGCCACCTCCGGCGATAGCACGCCCGACAGGTTGCGCACCGTCTGGTAGATCGGTGCGAGCGTCTCATGGATGTCGGCCGCAGGCTTCAGCCGGTCAAGCCCCGCCCGGTCGGTGATGGTCGAGAGCCGCGGCCCTTCGCCCGTGACGAACCACAGGTCAGCCCCCAGCGCCTGCGGCACCAGCAGGATGTCGGCAAACAGGATCGCCGCGTCGAAGCCGTAGCGCCGGATCGGTTGCAGCGTCACCTCGGTCGCCAAGTCGCTGTTGTAGCACAGCGACAGGAAATCCCCTGCCTCGGCCCGGGTCGCGCGATACTCTGGCAGGTAGCGGCCTGCCTGCCGCATCATCCAGATGGGCGGGGTGGGCAGCGTCTCGCCTGCGAGCGCGCGCAGGATCGGTTTGGTCTTGGGCGGGGTCGTGTCGGGCATGGTGTCCTCCGTTTCGGGTGTGGTCTCCCTGACAGCGTGCGTTGTCAAGCTGCGGTGCGCTTGCCACGCCGGTTTGTCGCGACTAAACCCGCTGGCATGACACAGGATCTGCCCTCCCCGACCCGCCCTCTCAAGATTGGCACGCGCGGCTCGCCGCTGGCGCTGGCGCAGGCGCACGAGACGCGCTGCAGGCTGCAGGCTGCGTTCGACCTGCCCGAGGAGGCGTTCGAGATATCGGTGATCAAGACCACCGGCGACCGGGTGCAGGACAGACCGCTCAAGGAGATCGGCGGCAAGGGGTTGTTCACCCGCGAGATCGAGGATGCGCTCCTGACGGGTGGTATCGACATCGCGGTGCACTCGATGAAGGACATGCCGGTGTTGCAACCGGCCGGGCTCACGCTCGACACCTACCTCCGGCGAGAGGATGTACGCGACGCGTTTGTCTCACCCCGTGCAAGCGGCCTTGGCGACCTGCCCGAGGGCGCACGCGTCGGCACCTCGTCGCTGCGGCGGCGGGCGCAAGTTCTGGTGGCGTACCCGCATCTCGAGGTGGTGGAGTTTCGCGGCAACGTGCAGACGCGACTGCGCAAGCTCGACGAGGGCGTGGCGGCCTGCACCTTCCTGGCCATGGCCGGGCTCAACCGGCTGGACCGCGCCGACGTGGCCACTGCCGCGATCGCGCCAGAGGTGATGCTTCCGGCGGTGGCGCAGGGTGCCATCGGCATCGAGCGGCGCGAGGACGACAGCCGGGTGGCGGCGATGCTCGAGGCGATCCACGATCCGTTCACCGGCCAGCGCCTCGCCGCCGAGCGCGCCTTTCTCGCCGCGCTCGACGGATCGTGCGAGACGCCGATCGCGGGGCTGGCCGAGATCGACGGCGGCACGCTGCGCCTGCGCGGCGAGATCCTGCGCCCCGATGGTAGCGAATCCCACGCCGACGACGCCAGCGCCCCGGTCGAGGACGGCGCGACGCTGGGGGCCGAGATGGCCGCGGGGCTGCTGGCGCGGGCGGGGTCCGGCTTCTTCGACTGGCGCGGCTGAGGCCGGTCAGCCGCCGGGCAGCAGCTTGCCGGGATTGAGGATCCCGTTGGGGTCGAGTGCCGCCTTGATGGCGCGCATCGTCTCAAGCGCCACCGGGTCCTTGTGCGCCGCCATCGCCCCCAGCTTGGACAGGCCGATCCCGTGCTCGGCAGAGAAACTGCCGCCAAGCGCCGTGGCCTCGGTCTCGACGGCGCGTGACAGTTCGGCGCAGAGTGCAGGATCAGCGCGCGACGGCCAGCCCACGAAATGCAGGTTGCCATCGCCCAGGTGGGCGACGCCGGTGATCTCGATGCCGGGATCGAGCGCGCGGCAGGCCGCCTCGGCGCGCGCAACCAGCGTGGCCACACGGTCGGTGGCCACCGCGATATCGCCCTCCACCACCGGGCTGCGCGCGCGCAGGACATACGCCGACGCCTCGCGCCGCGCCCACATCTCGGCGCGCTGCGCCTCGCTCTGCGCCACCACGGCATCGACGACATGCCCCGCCTCCCACAGCGCGGCCAGCACCGCCTCCAGGTGCGCGGCGAGCGGCACCTGCCCGGTCTCATCCAGGGTCACGTCGCGTGGCGCCCGCGCGCCCAGTTCCACCAGCACGTTGACCTCGTGCATGGTGTCAAACGGCGGGCGCATCTCGGGAAACCGATTCAGGAGCGCGCGCAGAAAGCTCGCGGGCATGTATTCGAACGCCTCGACCGCGCCGCCGGTCTCGTCCTGAAGCCGGTTGAGCAGGCCAAGCGCCGCGTCGAGCGAGGGCAGCGCAACCATTGCCGTGGCTTGCGCGCGCGGGCGCGGGACAAGCCGCAGCACCGCGGCGGTGATGATCCCCAGCGTGCCCTCGGCCCCGATCAACAGATGGCGCAGGTCATATCCGGAGTTATTCTTGTGTAGCGCGCCCATCAGGTTCATCACCTCCCCCGTGGGCGTCACCGCCTCGATCCCGAGGCACAGGTCGCGGGTGTTGCCGTGGCGCAGCACGTTGGCCCCGCCCGCGTTGGTCGACAGCACCCCGCCCACCATCGCCGAGCCGCGTGCGCCAAAGCTGAGCGGAAACATCAGATCCTGCGCGACGAGTGCGTTGTTCAGCGCCTCGATCACCACTCCTGCCCCCACCGTGGCCACCCGCGCCGCCGGGCGGATTTCGCGTATCTCCGACAGCCGGTCGAGCGACACCATCAGCGCGCCCTCGGCCGCCGTGCCCTTGACTAGGTTGGTGTTGCCCGACACCGGCACCAGCGGCAGCCGGTGCCGGTTCGCCAGCCGCACCAGCGCAGCCACCTCGCCCGTATCGGCGGGCCGCGCCACCGCCAGCGGCTGCCAGCGCATGTGTCCTGCCCAATCCCCTGACCAGCGCGCGGCTTCGTCGCCGCACAGCACATGGGTCGGGCCGATGAGGCGGGCGATCTCGTCGAGCGGGGGCGGGGCGGCATCATTCATCTGTGCGAGTGTGCGTCATCCGCGCTGCGCCCACAAGTTCAACGCCGCGCATTTTCCGCCTTGACGCTTCGACACCGCTGGCATACCTAGCCCGCGGTCCGGCGGAGTAGCTCAGGTGGTTAGAGCAGCGGAATCATAATCCGCGTGTCGGGGGTTCAAGTCCCTCCTCCGCTACCATCGACCCCCCCCATATTTACGACCCGTGAGGGAGCGGATCCGGCCAAGGACCTCCGCCTCGATCCGGCCATCGTGGATCACCACATGATCCATCCGTCTGCGGGATCGGGACGGGCGATCAAGCCTGCTACTGCGTCGGCCTGAGTCGCGCGAATCGATCCTCGGCAATGTTCCACCTACCGGCGCCTCCCGGCGGTTCAGGCGGCGGTCCGCTTGACACGGTCAGGCACGCGCGCGGCTTTCCGCGCGATGCGGCGGGGCAGCGAAGGCCCGCCGATGCCACTTGTGGATTCTGGCTGATTTCCGCATGTTTTTCAGGATCTTCTCAGTGCATCGCGACAATCGCCGAGGCGCGTTTCATGGTCCGCTCACGGTGGCGCAACGGCGCCGCCTGGAAACCTGAAACGAAAGGATGATCGAGATGACCAAGACAACGCTTGCCACAGGCTTCGCCCTGACGCTTGCCCTGCCTTCCATCGCGCAGGCGGCCGAGTTCACGAGCGCGGATGCCGATGGGGATGGCTACGTCACCATGTCCGAATTCCAGGAGGCCATGCCTGAAGCCACGGCAGACGCCTTCATGGAGGCCGACGCCAATGCCGATGGCACGCTCAGCGAGGAAGAGTTTGCCGCCGCGCAGGACGCGGGCGTCCTGCCGTCAAGCGAAGGCTGATCTTTCCGTTTTCTCCCCCGCCGGGGCGGGCTATTGCCCGTCCCGGTCAGGTGCGACGAAATCTTCCCGCGCATACCCTTGCAGATAGAGCAGTGCTGTCAGGTCTCCGTGATGGATGCGGATATCGCATTGCGCGGCCACCGAGGGCTTGGCATGGAGCGCCACGCCCGTCCCCGCGCGGCCCAGCATGCCGAGGTCGTTGGCCCCGTCGCCCACGGCGATCACGTCCGCCTCCGATATCCCGAGTCGCGTGGTAATCTCGGCCAGCGCCGCGACCTTGGCCTCGCGCCCGAGGATGGGCCGGGCGACATCACCGAGGAGCCGCCCGCCCTCCGACAGCAGCGTGTTGGCGCGGTGCTCGTCGAAGCCGAGGCGCGCTGCGATCGCCTCGGTGAAGGCTGTGAACCCGCCTGAAACGAGCGCTGCGTGACCGCCGTGTGCGCGCATCGTCGCGACCAGTTCGGCGCCGCCGGGCATGAGCGTGATCCGCTGTTCCAGCACCTCGGCGACCACCGTCTCCGGCAGCCCCTTGAGCAGCGCGACCCGTTCCAGCAGCGCGCCCTCGAAATCCAGTTCGCCATTCATCGCGCGCGCGGTTATGTCGCGGACCTGCGCGCCGACGCCCGCCACCTCGGCAAGCTCGTCGATGCACTCCTGCCGGATCATGGTGCTGTCCATGTCCGCGAGGAGCATCTTCTTGCGTCGCCCCTCGGCGGGCTGAACCACGAGGTCCACGCCCTGAACCTGCAGGTTCCGCCAGACCTCGGCGCGGTTGCCGGGCAGGTGGGGTAGGGCAAATTCCGTGGCTTCGTCGGGGGCGAGCCAGATTGCGTCGCCGCCGCCCCAGGCATCGCGGAGCGCATGGACAAGAGAAGGGTCGAGCGCCCCGGCGGCGGCGATCAGGGTGGCTGTGAACATGGGGGCAGTTTCCGGTCGTAGACGCGCAGTGTCGCATTTTTTCACTCAAGCGGCGTTCTAGCGTCATTTCTGCACTTGCGAAAGGCCTCGCTTGGCCGTAATCCCGTCGGTGGGACACCCCTCCCCAACGAGGGGCGCTTATCTGGAAGGATAGCAGAAATGGCTATTGAACAACCGGTCGCGCGGCCGGAAAATCCGCGTTTTTCCTCTGGCCCCTGCGCCAAGTTCCCCGAATACAATGTAAATATGCTGGCCGACGCGCCGCTCGGGCGCTCGCATCGCGCCGCCGTGGGCAAGGCGCGGCTCAAGGCAGCCATCGACGGCACGCGCGAGATTCTCGGCGTCCCGGACGACTATCGGATCGGCATCGTGCCCGCGTCGGATACCGGCGCGGTGGAGATGGCGATGTGGTCGCTGCTGGGCGCGCGGCCCGTGGAAATGCTCGCCTGGGAGAGCTTTGGTGCGGGCTGGGTGACTGATGCGGTGAAGCAGCTCAAGCTCGACGCGCAGGTGAAAACCGCCGAGTATGGCGAGATCGTTGACCTTGCGTCGGTCGATACCGACAACGACGTGGTGTTTACATGGAACGGCACCACCTCGGGGGTGCGCGTGCCCAATGGCGACTGGATTAAGGGCGACCGGCAGGGCCTGACGATCTGCGATGCCACCTCCGCCGCCTTTGCACAGCGCCTGCCGTGGGACAAGCTGGATGTCACCACCTTCTCTTGGCAGAAGGTGCTGGGTGGCGAGGCGGCGCACGGCATGCTGATCCTCAGCCCCCGCGCGGTGGAGCGGCTGGAAAGCTATACCCCGCCCTGGCCGCTGCCCAAGATTTTCCGGCTCACGAAGAGTGGCAAGCTCAACGAGGGAATTTTCAAAGGCGAGACGATCAACACACCCTCGATGCTGGCGGTGGAGGACTACCTCGCCGCGCTCGACTGGGCACGGTCCGTGGGGGGGCTCGAGGGTCTGCGCGCCCGGGCCAACGCCAATCTCGCCGCCGTGCAGGCCTTCGTCGCCAATCACGACTGGCTGGCCTTTCTCGCCGCCGATCCGGCGGTGCGGTCCAATACATCCGTGTGCCTCAAGTTCACCGATGAGCGCATCACCGACGGCGCCGCCTTCGCCAAGGCGGTGGTCAAGCGGCTGGACGCCGAGGGCGTGGCCCATGACATCGGCGCCTACCGCGACGCGCCGCCGGGACTGCGCATCTGGTGCGGCGGCACGGTCGAGACCACGGACGTGGCCGCGCTGATGCCGTGGATCGAATGGGCCTATGAGGCCGAGATCGCGGCGTTGTCCGAGACGGCGTGACGCCGATTTCTTGAAAAGAAATCGGTCCGAATTCCTTTGAGTAATTCGGACCTTTCCCCCAAATGTTTCATCAAAGGACCAGACACATGGCTCCCAAGGTTCTCGTATCCGACAAGCTTTCTGAAACCGCCGTGCAGATCTTTCGCGACCGCGGCATCGACGTGGATTTCCAGCCCGATCTGGGCAAGGACAAGGAGAGGTTGGCCGAGGTGATCGGCGACTATGACGGCCTCGCCATCCGCTCGGCCACCAAGGTCACCGAGAAGATCCTCGCCAACGCGACCAATCTCAAGGTGATTGCACGCGCTGGGATCGGTACCGACAATATCGACAAGGTCGCGGCCAGCAAGAAGGGCGTGATCGTGATGAACACGCCCTTTGGCAACATGATCACCACCGCCGAGCACGCCATCGCGATGATGTTCGCCGTGGCGCGGCAAATCCCCGAGGCGTCGGCCTCGACCCATGCGGGCAAGTGGGAGAAATCCCGCTTCATGGGGGTGGAACTGACCGGCAAGACGCTGGGCGTGATCGGCGCGGGCAATATCGGCGGCATCGTCTGCGACCGTGCGCGCGGATTGAAGATGAAAGTGGTGGCCTATGACCCGTTCCTGGGCCAGGAGAAGGCCGACAAGATGGGGGTGGAGAAGGTCGAGCTTGAGGAGTTGCTCAAGCGCGCCGACTTCATCACGCTGCATGTGCCGCTGACCGATCAGACCCGCAACATCCTGAGCCGCGAGAACCTGGAGAAGACCAAGAAGGGCGTGCGCATCATCAACTGTGCGCGCGGCGGTCTGGTGGATGAGCAGGCGGTCGCCGATCTCCTGAAATCGGGCCATGTGGCGGGCGCGGGGTTCGATGTCTTCGCCGAGGAACCCGCCGTAGATAACCCGCTCTTCGGGCTGCCTAACGTGGTCTGCACACCGCATCTCGGCGCGGCCACCACCGAGGCGCAGGAGAACGTCGCGCTTCAGGTGGCCGAGCAGATGTCTGATTACCTGCTGACAGGGGCCGTGACCAACGCGCTCAACATGCCTTCGGTCACGGCCGAGGAGGCCAAGATCATGGGGCCGTGGATCAAGCTCTCGGATCACCTGGGCAACTTCATCGGGCAGATGACCGACGAGCCGATCAAGGCGATAAACATCCTCTATGACGGCGTCGCGTCCGAGATGAACCTCGAGGCGCTGACCTGTGCCGCCGTGGCGGGCATCATGAAATCGGTGAACCCCGAGGTGAACATGGTCTCGGCCCCCGTGGTGGCCAAGGAGCGGGGCGTCAAGATCAGCACCACCAAGCAGGACAAGTCCGGCGCGTTCGAGGGCTATGTCAAGATCACCGTGGTCACCGACAAGCGCGAGCGCTCGATCGGGGGGACCGTGTTCAGCGACGGCAAGCCGCGCTTTATCCAGATCAAGGGCATCAATATCGACGCAGAGATCGGGCGGCACATGGTCTATACCACCAACGAGGACGTGCCGGGCATCATCGGCACGCTGGGCCAGACGATGGGCGAGCACGGCGTCAACATCGCCAACTTCACCCTTGGCCGGTCGGACGCGGGCGGCGAGGCGATCGCGCTGCTATACGTGGACGTGCCGGTGCCCGATGCGGCGATCGCGGCACTGCACGAAACCGGCAAGTTCCAGCAGATCCGCCCGCTTCAATTCGACGTGGGCTGATCTCGGCCCGAGAGCGATGGACTTCGGTCGCCTGCCTGCGCTATCAGGCAGGCGATTTTCCTTTCGCGGAGCGCGCCCATGTCCGGCCACGGCACACCCATTCCGATGACCTCGCATCCCTGTGGGCCGCTCTCTGGCACGGCGGATGTGCCGGGCGACAAGTCGATCTCGCACCGCGCGCTCATCCTGGGGGCGCTGTCGGTGGGCGAAACGGTCATCACCGGGCTTTTGGAAGGCGATGACGTGCTCGACACGGCCAAGGCGATGCGTGCCTTCGGGGCCGAGGTGACGCGCGACGCGGACGGCACATGGCGCGTGAACGGCGTGGGCGTGGGCGGTTTTGCCGAGCCGGATCAGGTGATCGACTGCGGCAATTCGGGCACCGGCGTGCGGCTCATCATGGGGGCGATGGCCACATCGCCCATTGCCGCCACCTTTACCGGCGACGCGAGCCTCAACAAGCGCCCGATGGCGCGGGTGACCGATCCGCTGGCGCTGTTCGGCGCGCGGGCGGTGGGGCGCGCGGGCGGTCGGCTGCCGATGACGGTGGTGGGCGCAGCCGACCCGGTGCCGGTGCGCTACGAGGTGCCGGTGCCGTCGGCGCAGGTGAAGTCGGCAGTGCTGCTCGCAGGGCTCAATGCGCCGGGTGAGACGATGGTGATCGAGCGCGAGGCCACGCGCGATCATACCGAGCGGATGCTGGCGGGGTTCGGCGCGCAGATCGTGACGGAGGAGACGGAGGAGGGCCGCGTCATCACCCTGACCGGGCAGCCCGAACTCAGCCCGCAAACCATTGTCGTGCCGCGTGATCCAAGTTCTGCGGCGTTTCCGGTCTGTGCGGCGATTATCACGCCGGGCTCGGACGTTCTGGTGCCCAATATCGGGCTCAACCCGACGCGCGCGGGGCTTTTCACCACGCTGCGCGAGATGGGAGCCGATCTGGAGTATGAGAACGAGCGCGAAGAAGGCGGCGAGCCGGTGGCCGATTTGCGCGCGCGCTTCTCGCCCGACCTGTTGGGTGTCGAGGTGCCGCCGGCGCGCGCCGCCAGCATGATCGACGAATACCCCGTGCTGTCGGTCGTCGCGGCCTTTGCCACTGGCAGGACGGTGATGCGCGGGGTCAAGGAACTCCGCGTCAAGGAAAGCGACCGGATCGCGGCGATGGCGGCAGGGTTGCGCGCAGGTGGCATCGCGGTCGAAGACGGCCCCGACTGGTGGATCGTCGAGGGGCGCGGACACGGCAATGTGCCAGGCGGACAGACCTGCGCCAGCCATCTAGACCACCGCATTGCCATGTCGTTCATGGTGATGGGTATGGCCGCCCAAAACCCCGTCACCGTCGATGACGCCAGCCCGATTGCCACGTCGTTCCCCGTCTTCGAGCCGCTGATGGCGGCGCTTGGCGCGGATATCCGGCGGGGCTGAGCGCGGTTTCGCCAGGGGGGCGGGGCGGCGCGCTATTCCGCGGCGATGCGGATCACCGGCTCCATCCGCGCGAGCGCCTCCTCGGAGAGGTGGCACTTTACCTGATGGCCGGGGGCGAGCTCGCGCACCGGGGGCACCTCTCGCTCGCAAAGGTTGCCGGGAACCTCGGATTTCCAGCGGCAGCGCGTCTGGAACGGGCAGCCGGGCGGCGGGTTCATCGCCGAGGGCACGTCGCCCTCGAGCACGATGTGGGTCTTTTCCACGCTGGTATCTGCGATGGGCACCGCCGACAGCAGAGCCTCGGTATAGGGGTGGTAGGGCGGTGAGAAGACCTGGTCGGTGGTGCCGAGCTCGACCACGTGGCCGAGATACATCACCATCACCCGGTCGCTGAGATAGCGCACGATCGAAAGGTCGTGCGAGATGAACAGCAGCGTCGTCTTGTGCTCGCGCTGGATTTCCATGAGCAGGTCGGTCACCGCCGCCTGCACGCTGACGTCGAGTGCCGACACCGGCTCGTCCGCCACCACGATGCGCGCGCCGCCGGCAAAGGCGCGGGCGATGCCCACGCGCTGTTTCTGCCCGCCCGAGAGCTGGCGCGGCATCCGGTCGGCGAATTCACGCGGCAGCTTGACGAGGTCCAGAAGGCGCAGCATCTCGTCGCGGCGCTCGGCATCGGTGGCACCGTGGCCGAACACCTCGAGCGCGCGGATGATCTGACGGCCAACGGTCATCGACGGGTTGAGCGTGTCGAACGGGTTCTGGAACACCATCTGGATATCGGCGACGGTCTGGGTGTCGCGCTTCTGGATGGGGGTGGACTCGATATTGCGGTTGTCGAGCAGGATTTCGCCGTCGGTCGCCGTCTCCAGCCCCATGAGCACCTTGGCAAAGGTGGATTTGCCGCAGCCCGATTCGCCCACGATGGCCAGCGTCTCGCTCTCGCGCGCCTCGAAGCTGAGCGTCTCGTTGGCCTTGACCACCTTGGTCGCACCGCCGCCGCCGAAGAGTGCGTTGGCCGCGACCTCGTAGTATTTCTTGAGCTTGTCCATCTTGAGCACGACACGGCCCGGTTCTCTGGCCTCGTGTTGCGCCATCGCCTCGACCGGGGCGTGCCAGTCGATGTCAGCAAAACGCAGGCAGCGGGTGAAATGGCGGTCGTCGCCCTCGATCATCGCCATCGGGATATCGCCCGCGTCACACAGCCCGGCCTTGAAGTAATCGCAGCGTGGCCCGAAATTGCAGCCCGGCGGGCGCTCGTGCGGCAGCGGGAAGTTGCCGGGAATTGCCTTCAACGGTCGTTCGTTCTTGTTTGCGCCAGGAAGCGGGATCGAGCGGAATAGCGCCTGCGTGTAGGGGTGCTGCATCTTGTCGAACACGTCCTTGATGCTGCCTGTCTCGACCGCCTCGCCTGAATACATCACGCAAATGCGGTCGCAGGTTTCCAGCACCAGCCCGAGATTGTGGCTGATGAACAGCATCGAGGTGCCGTATTTGCGGCCCAGATCCTTGACCAGCTCGACCACCGCCGCCTCGACCGTGACGTCGAGCGCGGTGGTGGGCTCGTCGAGTATCAGGAGCGAAGGCTTGGACATGAGCGCCATGGCGATCACGATGCGCTGTTGCTGGCCGCCCGAGAGCTGGTGCGGGTAACTCTTGAGGATTCGCTCGGGGTCGGGCAGCTTGACATCGTTCACCACCTCCAGCGCGCGCGCCCAGGCGTCTTTTTCCGATATGCCCTCGTGGATCATCGGCACTTCGATCAGTTGACGACCCACCTTCATGGCCGGGTTGAGCGAGGCCATCGGTTCCTGGTAGATCATCGCGATCTCGTTGCCGCGGATGTCGCGCAGCTCGGCGGCGCTCATCTGTCCCAGGTCGCGGCCCTTGAAGCGGATCGTGCCGCCGACGACGCGTCCGTTGACGCCGAGGTCCTGCATCACGCCCAGCGCCACGGTGGACTTGCCGCAGCCCGATTCGCCCACGAGGCCCACCGCCTCGCCCGGCTGCACCGAGACGGAGAAATCCATCACCGCGGGGATCTCGCGCAGCCGGGTGAAGAAGGAAATCGACAGGTTGTCGATCTCGAGGATCGGTCCGTCATGCTCGGCCATGTCCGTCTCCTTCATCTTTCCTCAAATACTCAATCTCGCAGGCTTTCCTCGCGCAGCCCGTCGGCCAGCAGGTTGAGCCCCAGCACGAGGCTCAGCAGCGCCAGCGCAGGCGGCAGGGCAGGGTGGAGGTAGAGCGACAGGAGCTTGCGCCCCTCGTTGATCGTGCTGCCCCAGTCCGGGCTCTCGGGGCTGAGGCCGAGGCCGAAGAAGCCCAGTGTGCCGAGCAGGATCGTTGTATAGCCGATGCGCAGGCAGAAATCGACCAGAAGCGGCCCGCGCACATTGGGCAGGATTTCCCACAGCATGATGTACCACGGCCCCTCGCCGCGGGTCTGCGCGGCGGCTACGTAGTCGCGCGTCTTGATGTCCATGGTCAGGCCGCGCACGATGCGGAACACGGTGGGTGAGTTGACGAATACGACCGCCACGAACACCACCAAGAGATTTGGCGGAAAGCCGATCAGGCCCAGCGGGTCGGCGTTCCACGCGATGCCGGAGTAGAGCCAAAGCCCGATGACCAGCGTAAGCCCGACATAGATGTTGCGCGTCTTGGGCTGCGTGTGAAAGCGCGAGTTCCACAGCAGCACGAGAAACACGATGGGAAAAATGAAGAGAACCGCCGCCATGTAGACCGGGATGCCGGTGAGCACGATCTCGGGCGTGACCAGCAGGTAGAAGAGCAGGATCACCGGGAAGGCGAGGATCAGGTTGGCGAGGAAGGACAGGAACGTGTCGAGCCGCCCGCCATAATAGCCTGCCGGCAGGCCCAGCGTGATGCCCACCATGAAGGCAAAGAGGCTGGCGAAGGGCGCGATCTTGATCACCTCCCACGCGCCCACCACCATGCGGCTGAACACGTCGCGCCCGAGGTTGTCGCCGCCCAGCAGGTAATAGGGATAGGCGCCCTCCGCCGCCTCGCCCATCATCTTGGTATAGGGGGTGCCGGGCACCTTGTTCTTCATCGAGGCGGATTGGTCGAGCACGTCATGGGTGGTGATCATGTCGAAGCCGCCGCCGAGGATGCCGGTGAACACCCAGAACATCACGAGGCCGAAGCCCACCATGCCGATCGGGCTGTCGAACAGCTTGCCGTAGAGCCCCAGCCGCCGCTTGAGGGTGATCGACAGCGCGAAGGTGACGATGAGCGCGATCCACACCGGCGTGAACTGCCCGAGGATGCGCAGGATGATTTCGCCCCAGCTCAGCAGGTCCATGGCAGCCTCCTAGGTCACGCTGATGCGCGGGTTGAGATAGACGTAGCCGATATCGGAAATCAGTTGTGTCACCAGCACGACGATGACCGAGACCACCGACACCGCGAGCAACAGCTCGATGTCGTTGTTGCTTGCCGCCTGCACCAGCGTCCAGCCGAAACCCTTGTAGTTGAACAGCGTCTCGACGATCACCACCCCGTTCAGGAGCCACGGGAATTGCAGCATGATGACCGTGAAGGGCGCGATCAGCGCGTTTCGCAGCGCGTGTTTCAGCACGATGTTGGGAAAGCTCACCCCCTTGAGCCGGGCGGTGCGGATGTATTGCGCGGTCATCACCTCGGCCATCGAGGCGCGCGTCATCCGTGCGATATAGCCCATGCCGTAAAGCGCGATGGTCAACACCGGCAGGAAGAAATTCTCGAATGATGGATTCTCCATCGCGCTTGTTGCCGTGCCCTTGAACCATTTCAGCCCCACGGCGGAACTGGCGAAGATGGCGATGAACAGCACGCCCGAGACGTATTCAGGCGTCGCCGTGGTGGTGATGGCAAAAGTCGAGAGCGTGCGGTCGGTACGCGAGCCCTCGCGCATTCCCGCCATCACCCCGAGGATCAGCGCCGAGGGCACCATCAGGAGCATCACCCACAGCATCAGCCGCCCCGTCAGCCCCAGCTTCTCGCCTATGATGCCGCTCACCTCGGTGCGGAACACGGTGGAATAGCCCCAGTCGCCCTGCAGGATGCCGCAAAAGCGCGGGGCGTCGGCGGCGGGCGTGTCTTGGTCGATGCAGCGCCCGCGCAGGGTGCCGTCCTCGCCCTCCTGCGTCCAGCCGGGCAGCACGCCCAGCCACTGACCGTATTTCACCGGCAGCGGTTGCAGGTATCCGTTGCGCCCCAGATAGCTCGCCACCTCCTCGTCCGTCATGCGAAAATTGCCCTGCGTCTTGGCGAGCTTTTCGAGGTTCGGATAGAGATTCGTCAGGAAGAAGACGATGAATGTCAGGCAGAGCGCCGTGAGCAGCATGACGCCCACGCGGCGCAGGATGAACTTGGTCAATGTCACGCCCCCCTGTCGGCGTTTTTTGTCTCGTGACGCTAAGCGAGGGGGCGCGCCCGGTCCAGTTCAAATTGCGACATGAGTGGTCTGAAAGCGACCCCGGCCCGCGGGCGGGCCGGGGGAAGGCTCAGAGCAGCGATTCCGGATGGACGGATTCGATGCCGAGCGCCTCGCCCACGGCGGCGTAGGTGAGCTGACCCGCGTGGACGTTGAGGCCGGCCAGCAGGTGCGGGTCGTCGGCGCAGGCCTTTTTCCAGCCCTTGTCGGCCAGCGCCAGCATGAAGGGCATGGTGGCGTTGCCCAGGGCAAGCGTCGAGGTGCGCGCCACCGCGCCGGGCATGTTGGCCACGCAGTAATGCATGATTCCGTCCACCTCGTAGACCGGATCGGCATGGGTGGTGGCGCGCGAGGTCTCGAAACAGCCGCCCTGGTCGATAGCCACGTCGACGAGCGCCGCGCCGGGCTTCATCATCGGGAACTGGTCGCGGCGCACCAGCTTGGGCGCGGCGGCTCCGGGGATGAGCACCGCGCCGATCACCATGTCGGCCTGTGGCAGCAGCTCGTCCAGCAGCCCGGCGGAGGAATAGCCGGTCTTGAACGTGCCGCCGAACACATCGTCGAGATAGCGCAGCCGCGGCAGCGAGCGGTCGAGCACGGTGACGTCCGCGCCCATGCCCGCCGCGATGCGGGCAGCGTGCGTGCCGACCACGCCGCCGCCGATCACAATCACGCGAGCGGGGCCCACGCCGGGCACGCCGCCCATCAGCACCCCGCGCCCGCCATTGGCCTTTTGCAGGGTCCACGCGCCCATCTGCGGCGCAAGGCGGCCCGCAACCTCGGACATCGGCGCGAGCAGCGGCAGGCCGCCCGCGCGGTCCGTCACTGTCTCGTAGGCGATCGCCGTGCAGCCCGAGGCAAGCAGGTCGCGGGTCTGCGCCTCGTCGGGAGCGAGGTGCAGGTAGGTAAAGAGAAGCTGCCCCTCGCGCAGCATCTTGCGCTCAACCGCCTGCGGCTCCTTGACCTTTACGATCATGTCGGCTTTGGCGAATACTTCCTCGGCGGTGGCGATGATGCGCGCGCCCACCGCCTCGTACGCGGCATCGTCGAAGCCTGCGCCAGCACCTGCGCCGGATTGCACGATCACCTCGTGGCCGCGGCCCACGGCCTCCTGCGCGGCGATGGGGGTGATGCCGACGCGGAATTCCTGTGGCTTAATCTCGGTGGGGCAGCCGATCTTCATTTGGGTCTCCTCCTTGGGTTTCTTATTCATTGTGGCGCGGATGGCTCGCAAGGCGGTTGAAATTTCACTCGCCTGGCGGACGATCTTGTGAATATACTTCGGTAATAACGGTGTTTCGGGGGAGGGTCTTGCGGGATGGCGCTGGATGACACGGACAGGCGGCTCTTGCGCGTGCTTCAGAAACGCGGGCGCATCTCGAACGCCGATCTCGCCGAGGCGGTGAGCCTGTCGGCCTCGGCCTGTCACCGGCGGGTGCAGCGGCTGGAGGCGGAAGGGTATATTACCGGTTATGTCGCCTTGCTCGACGCGCGCAGGATGGGGGTGCCGGCGGTCATCTTCGTCGAGATCACGCTCACCACGCAGGCCGACGATGTGCTCGACGCATTCGAGAAGGCGATTGCCCGGGTGCCCGACGTGCTGGAATGCCACCTGACCGCAGGGGCGGCGGATTACGTGCTCAAGGTGGTGGCCGAGGATACCGAGGATTTTGCCCGCATCCACCGCCAATACCTCGCCCGGCTGCCCGGCGTGGCCAAGATGCAGTCAAGCTTCGCGCTGCGCACGGTGTTCTCGACCACGGCGTTGCCGGTAAACGGCTGAGGGCGGCGCGGCTTGACCGCGCGGGGCGGGGCGAATACTGATCGAATTCGTCGGATTAGCCCCGGAGCCCGTCCCCCGAGATGAGCGAGACCTTCCTGCACCGCCTCGCCTGGATCGTGGTGATCCTGTGCCTCGCGCCCATCGTCGCGGCGGCGCTCGCGGCGTTCACGGGCGATCTCGACACATGGCGCAACGTGCTGTCGTCGGTGCTGCCGCGCTACACGGCCAACACGCTCAAGCTGGTGGCGATCGTGGCCGTGGGCACGGCCATAATCGGCGCGGGATCGGCGTGGCTGGTGACGGTTTACCGCTTTCCGGGTGTGCGCATCCTGGAGGTGACGCTCGCGCTGCCGCTGGCGTTTCCGGCCTACGTGATGGCGTATGCATACACCCATATGCTGGATCATCCCGGCCCGGTGCAGACGGCGCTGCGTGCGATGATGGGGTGGGGTCCGCGCGAGTACTGGTTTCCCGAGGTGCGCTCGCTTGGCGGCGCGGCGGCAATGCTGACGATCGTTCTCTACCCGTATGTCTACCTGCTGGCGCGCGCCTCGTTCCGGCAGCAATCGGCCAACGCGTTCCTCGTTGCGCGGACGCTGGGGCGGTCGCCGGCGCGGGCCTTCTGGCGGGTGGCGCTACCGATGGCGCGACCGGCTATCGCGGGAGGCGTTCTGCTGGCGATCATGGAGACGATCGCCGATTTCGGCACGGTGGCGTTCTTCAACGTGCAGACCTTTGCCACCGGTATCTACCAGGCGTGGTTCAGCCTTGGCGACCGGGCGGCGGCGGCGCAGCTTGCGCTCTGCCTGCTGGCCTTCGCGCTGCTGCTGGCGGGGCTGGAACGGGCGAGCCGGGGCCGGGCGCGCACCGCCGGGCGCGGTGGGCGGTTCGAGACGATGGAGCGCCCGCACCTGCGTGGCGCGGCAGCGGCGGGCGCGTTCGCCTTCTGCTTCCTGCCGGTGCTGCTGGGCTTCGTGCTGCCGGTGGTGATGCTGGGGGTGATGGCGGTGGGGTCCGGGCAGGACCTATTTTCGTCGCGCTATCTCGGCTTCATGTCCAACTCGCTGGTTCTGGCCTCGGTGGCCTCGGTGCTGACGGTGCTGGGCGCGGTGCTCGTGGGTTTCCGCGCGCGGACACGGCCGGGGCGGGCTTCGCGCGCGCTGGTGGTGGGCGCGGGGCTGGGATACGCGGTGCCCGGGGGCGTGATCGCGGTGGGGTTGATGGTGCCGATGGCGGCATTCGACAACGCGCTCGACGCGGTGATGCGCGAATATTTCGGCATCCGCACCGGGCTTCTGATCACCGGGTCGATCTGGCTGATGGTGATGGCCTACGTGGTGCGGTTCATGGCTGCCGCGCTCAACGCCTATGACAGCGGCATGGCCACGGTGCCCTACAATCTAGACGCGATCGGGCGGTCGCTGGGGCAGCCGGGGCCGGGGCTTCTGCGGCGGGTGCACTTGCCGGTGGCGCGGACCTCTGTGCTGACGGCGCTTCTGATCGTGTTCGTGGACGTGATGAAGGAATTGCCCGCGACGCTGATCCTGCATCCGTTCAACTTCCAGACCTTGGCGGTACAGGCGCACCGGTTGGCCTCGGACGAGCGGCTGGCGGAGGCGGCGGTGCCGTCGCTGGTGCTGGTGGCGTTCGGCCTCATCCCCGTGCTGATTCTGTGCCGAACGCTGGGGCGTGATGCGCAGAGCCGCCGGGCGGCGCGGCTGGGGGCGGCAATCTCGGCGGGGTGAGAGATGTCGGGGCCGTTTGTGGCCTGGAGCGGACGTTCGGGTCTTGGTGCCAATGCGCGGAATCAAGGTGCTGAAAGCACCGCCGCGCAGCGCCCGACCGCCCCCTCGGGCGGGCGCTCCTCGACGTCGCAAATAGCTGTGATCATTGAAGTA
>NZ_PVWS01000046.1:0-18338 GCF_004126395.1 Roseovarius sp. A46
GCGCAAACCCGGCTACGCTCTGCGATTTATGGTGCAAGATACCTCTTCTATTTCCGCCACTTGCAGCGTTGCAATAGCGCCCGCCCGATGGGGCGGTCGGGCGCTCGCGCGGCGGCGCGTAAACGCGCCTCTATTCCGCGCGGGGTGAGGCAGGCGAATGGCAGCAAGAGGCCATTCCCGTCTAAACCCCACTGACCCTGACCTTCCCCCACACCTGCCCCCTTGCCCCCGCCGCGCGGCCCGCGCATCCTTGGCTCATGAGCAGTCTTCCCACATGGGGCGTGGTGGCCACGATCAAGGCCCCGGCCCGCGACATCCTGAATTTCGCCGCCCATCACCTCGACCTGGGCGCGCACCGGGTGCATATCTATCTCGACGCCCCCAACCCGCAGGCCGAGGCGGCGCTGCGCGGCCATCCCAAGTGCCGGGTGATCGTGTGCGATGACGGCTATTGGCGCAGGCGGCGCAAGCGCGCGGGGCGCCCCGACGCGCATCAGCCGCGCCAGAGCATCAACGCCACGCATTGCCTGCGCCGCCGCCCGCAGGTCGACTGGCTCGCGCATATCGACGTGGACGAGTTTCTCTGGCCGGCCACCCCCCTGCCCGAGCAGTTGGCCGCGCAGCCCGATGACACGCTCAGCGCGCGGGTCCGCCCGGTCGAGGCGCTCGCCCCCGACCCGGACGATCCGCCACCCGAGGGTGTAACCTGGTTCAAGTCCTGCGCGCGGCTGCCCGGGCAGCGGCGCGAGGAGACGGAGGCGATCTATCCCGGCTTCGGCGCCCACCTCAACGGCGGGTTCCTGAGCCACGTCGCGGGCAAGGTGTTCGTGCGCACCGGCGATCCCGAGGTCAGCTTTCGCATCCACAACGTCTTTCGCTCCGGCGAGATGGATGTCAGCCCGCCGGAATTGCAGGGCACAAGGCTGTGCCACCTGCACGCCACCGGGTGGGAGCACTGGCGCGAAACCTATGCCTACCGGCTGGCCCACGGGTCCTATCGCGAGGGGCTAAAGCCCGCCGCGCCGGACGGCACCGGGCTCAACATGAATGCGCTCTTTCGCCGGATCGAGGCGGAGGGCGGCGCGGCGGCGCTGCGACGGTTCTGGCAGGAGGTCTGCGTCGCCACGCCGGGGCTGCGCGGGCGCCTCGATGCGCATGGCCACCTGCACGCCATTACCCTCGATCCTGATGCCGCGCGCGCGCGGCACTTTCCCGACGCGCGCCTAGACCGCCCGCATTGACCGCCCCCGGCAGTTGATGTAAGCGGGCAGCGATGGGGGGCTCGCGAGGGCCTGGCGCGCAATGGGTGCGCGCATCCCGATGACAGACGTGCGGGCCGGGTTCAGCGTCCGCTTAAAGCGGATACACATGACCACATTCAGCGAACTCAACCTCAATCCCAAGGTACTCAAGGCCGTCGAAGAGGCCGGATACGAAACCCCCACCCCGATCCAGGCCGATGCCATCCCCTCCGCGCTCGAAGGGCGCGACGTGCTGGGCATCGCGCAGACCGGCACCGGCAAGACCGCCGGGTTCACCCTGCCGATGCTGTCGCTTCTGGCACGGGGACGCGCGCGGGCGCGGATGCCGCGCAGCCTGGTGCTGTGCCCCACCCGTGAATTGGCCGCGCAGGTGGCCGAGAATTTCGACACCTATTCCAAGTATCTCAAGCTGACCAAAGCGCTGCTGATCGGCGGGGTGAGCTTCAAGGAACAGGACAAGCTGATCGACAAGGGCGTCGATGTGCTGATCGCCACGCCGGGCCGCCTGCTCGACCATTTCGAGCGCGGCAAGCTGTTGCTGACCGGCGTGCAGATCATGGTCGTGGACGAGGCCGACCGGATGCTCGACATGGGCTTCATCCCCGATATCGAGCGCATCTTCAGCCTCACGCCCTTTACCCGGCAGACGCTGTTCTTCTCGGCCACGATGGCGCCCGAGATCGAGCGCATCACCAACACCTTTCTCCAGAACCCGGTGCGGGTCGAGGTGGCGCGGCAGGCCACCGCGTCGGAAACCATCGACCAGCACGTGGTAATGGTGAAACCTTCGCGCCGCGACCGCGCGGATGCCGAGAAGCGCGCCGCCCTGCGCGCGCTGATCGACGGCGAGGGCGAGGCCTGCACCAACGCGATCGTGTTCTGCAATCGCAAGATCGACGTGGATGCCGTCGCCAAGTCGCTGAAGAAGCACGGCTATGACGCGGCCCCGATCCACGGCGACCTCGAACAGAGCCAGCGCACGCGCACGCTCGACGCGTTCCGCGCGGGCGAGCTGAAGCTGCTGGTGGCCTCGGATGTGGCCGCGCGCGGGCTCGATGTCCCGGCGGTCAGCCACGTGTTCAATTTCGACGTACCCGGCCATGCCGAGGATTACGTCCACCGCATCGGACGCACCGGGCGCGCGGGCCGTTCCGGCAAGGCGCTCACCATCTGCAACCCGCGCGACGAGAAGGCCCTCGCGGCGGTCGAGGCGCTCTTGCAAAAGGACATCCCCCGGCTCGACGATCCGACCGGAGCCCGCCCCGCGGCCGACGAGGACGCGACCGCGCAGGACGACAATGGCAACGGGGACGCGCCGAAATCCGAACGCCCGTCCCGGTCGAGCCGCAGCCGGGGTGGCCGCGGCCGGAGCGTCAGCCGCAAGAAAGCCGAAGCGCCCGAAGCACCCGAAGCACCCGAAGCGGCCCCCGAGGAGGCCAGGACCGAGAGCGCGCCCGAGAAGGATGCACCCAAGCCGCGCGAGGAGAAGCGAGCCGCAGAGCCCAGGCAACGCGGCAGGCGCGGCGACGACAATGGCGGCGGCAAGGTCGTCGGCATGGGCGATCATCTCCCCGGCTTCATCGCGCTGAGCTTCGACGAGCGGCGCACCGGCTAAGGTCGGCGCGTTCGCGCAAGTGGGCGTGGGGCTTTTGTCCTTGAGCGGACTTCCAAGCGAGCCGCGCATCGCCGGGCCGCGGTGCGGCGAACCGACGTAAGTGTTGCAGCACTTTATTTCAGCCAAATCCGAAAAAGACCTGAGCGCAGAGCAGGTTGCAGCCAAATCGCCGTGCCGGGGGGCGGCCCGGCGATGCGCGGCGCCCTTCGGGCTTGATTCCGCGCAAGGACATCAACCCAACGATCCCTCCAGGCCAGAACCCCCGCCCCCTCTCCGCTACCGCCGCTACCGCGCGATCACGATATCGGCGCACAGCCCGCCAAGCCGCGCGCTTTCGCCCAGCCGCAGCGCGCCGCCGTGGGCGCGCGCCACATCCACCACGATCGACAACCCCAACCCGACGCCGGTGCCGCGGTTCTGGTTGCGGGCGGGTTCCAGCCGGGCAAAGGGGCGCAGCGCCTCGTCGCGGCTCTCGGGCGGGATGCCCGGCCCGTCATCCTCGACCCGGATGCGCAAGCTGCGCTCCGACAGCGTCACCGAGACCTCGGCGCAGGTGCCATAGCGCACGGCATTGCTGATGAGGTTTTCCACCGCGCGCCTGACCCCGTCGGCGCGCAGCGGCACCTCCCCCGTGCCCTCGGTTTCGACCAGCGTCACCGCCACCTGCGCGCGCCGCATGTCATCGACGATCCGGCGCACGAGCGCGACCGGATCGACCGGCTCGGCCTCGCCCTCCTGCGCACCACGGGCAAAATCAAGGAATCCGTCGAGCAGCCGCTGCATGTCATCAACATCGCGCAGCATCGGCGCGGCCTCCTCCTCGCCCAGCATGGCGAGACCCAATCGCAGCCGCGTGAGCGGCGTGCGCAGGTCGTGGCTCACCCCCGAGAGCATCAGCGTGCGTTGCTCGATCTGCCGTTCGATACGGGCACGCATGTCGACGAACGCCCGCCCCGCCGCGCGCACCTCGGTTGCGCCCGCAGGACGGTAGGGCACATGCCGCCCCCGCCCGAACGCATCAGCCGCCTCTGCCAGCCGGGTGATCGGGCGCAGCTGGTTGCGCAGGTAGAGAAACGAAATCACCGTCATCAGCGCCCCGAACACAACCATGTTGACCAGCAGCTGATGCGGCTGGCTCGCCGAGACATGGCGGCGGTCGAAGACAAACCGCAAGAGCCCGCCGCTGCCCCGGAAATAGAGCTCGACCACGTCGTCATCGGCGAGCGCAACGCGCAGCAGGTCGGGAAAGGCGGCGTGCAGCTCGCGCGCCACCACGATGCCCGAGAAATCATACCACAACCGCGTGTCCTGCGCGGGCATCGCCGCCTCGGGCACCGGCTGGACCGAGATATCGAGCATCTCGGCCACCTCCGGGTCATCGGTGCCCAGAACCAGCCGGATCTCGCGTATCATGGTGTTGGTCATCTGCTCGGTGACGCCCTCGAAATGGCGCTGGATGAACACCACCGAGACAACCAGCAGGAGCGTGACCACCGGCAAGAGCAGGATCAGCGTGGCGCGTCCGTAGAGGCCGCGGGGCAGATAGGGTTTGAGCCAGCGAAACGACATGGCTAAACCTACGCCCGAGCGCGCCGGGAAGAAAGAGCGAGACCGCGATGACCGACACAACCCAGCCCGACACGCCCCCGCCAGTGGGTGAGGCGCGTGATATGGGCGGTGGCGTCCGCGCGATCCTTGCGCCGAACCCGTCGCCGATGACACATTGGGGCACCAACACCTACCTGCTGGGACAGCGGCGGCTGGCGGTGATCGACCCCGGCCCCGACGACCCCGCCCATCTCGCGGCGATTCTCGGCGCGCTCGGTCCCGGACAGAGCGTCAGCCACATCTTCGTGACCCACGCCCATCTCGACCATTCGCCGCTGGCCCGTCGCCTCGCAGCGGAGACCGGCGCGCCGATGCTGGCCTATGGCGGGGCCGAAGCGGGGCGCAGCGCCGTGATGACGCAGCTGGCCGAGGCAGGCGGGATCGGCGGCGGCGAGGGGGTGGATGCGAGCTTCGCCCCCGATCACGCGCTCGCGGATGGCGAGGCGATTGCGGGCGACGGCTGGCGGATCACCGCGCACTGGACGCCGGGGCATTTCTGCAACCACATGTGCTTCGAGAGTGGCGGGACCATGTTCAGCGGCGACCTGGTGATGGGCTGGGCCAGCACGCTGATCTCGCCGCCCGATGGCGACCTGACGCAGTTCCACGCCTCCTGCGCGCGCCTCGCCGCCGCCTCCCCGACCCGCCTGCTGCCGGGTCACGGCGCGCCGGTGACGGAGCCTGCGACACGCGTCAGGTGGCTGGTCGCGCATCGCGACGCGCGCGAGGCCGCGATACTCGACAGCCTCGTCCACGGCCCCGCCGATGCCGCCGCGCTGGCGCGGCGCGTCTATACCGACACCCCCCCGGAGCTGATGCCGGCGGCGGCGCGCAACGTGCTCGCGCACCTTGTGGACCTGATGCAGAAATCCCGTGTCAGGGCCCTGTCGCCGCTGTCGCGCACGACCCGTTTCGCCCTGTCCGACGATGGCGGGCAAAGCGCATGATTTTTGTCACAAAGCCTCTGGACCTCTCCGAACCGGATTGCTATACGCGCCCACGTGTTCCGGCGTAGCTCAGCGGTAGAGCAGTTGACTGTTAATCAATTGGTCGTAGGTTCGATCCCTACCGCCGGAGCCAATTTATTATATAAAACAAGAGCTTGATAAAGATCCAAATCGGTCCTTTTGGGCTGGCCCCGCTCTTGTCACCGGATTTGTCACTAAATTCTGTATCTATAGAGAAGACTGGGCGAATCCCGCCCGGTCCTCTCCAATCTGTTTAGCAACTGTATCTGTCATGGAGTCGGCGCCGCCGTTCTCAGCCTGACCACGGGAATTCCATCTTCGATCCGCTCATTCGGGTGAAGCAACACCTCGTCGGAGACCGAAAGCCCATTCAGGATTTCGGCGGACAGATCGTTCATGCGGCCGATTTCTACCGGGCGTAACCGAGATGTGCCGTCTTCGGCAACGAAGACCGCCCACTTGCCGTCCTGCCGGAACAACGCGCTGAGCGGGATTTGCAGAACGTCGTCACTTTCCCATTCGACCACCCGCAAGTAAACGGCAAAGCCGTGTCCGAGGGACGGGCGCTGCGTGACCGGAGAGATCAGGTCAAACACCACGTCGACGCGCTGTTCATCGATGCCGAGGGCCGACACCTTGGTGTAGCCGGACGGCTCGATTCTGGACACCCGCGCCTCCAGCACATCGGCGCCGCCCCATCGCTCGACGATGGCGCGGTCCCCGATCTCGAGGCGCACGGCGTCGGTCGAGAGTACATCGGCGACGATCTCGAGATCATCCGGCGCACCGATGGACAAAAGCCGCGTGCCCGCCGCAACCGGGCGTTCGCTGATGACCTCGATATCCAGCACGCGACCATCGACCGGGGCGGTGATCCGCAGGCAGCACTCGGCTTGCGCGCCGGGATCGGTGCCCGGCTCGATGAGTGTAGCGCGGGCACGGTCCAGCACGCTTTTCGCCCGTTCGAGATTGGAGATGGCCGCCTCCTGCGCTGCCTGGCTCATCCCGAGCGTCTGCTCGGCGGTCTCGAGCCGGGTCAGCGTGGCGACCCCGCGCTCGACCAGCTCTTTCGCGCGGCGGTATTCGCTTTGCGCGAGATCGAGCTCTTCGCGGGCCTGGCGCAGGGTGCTGCGCGCCATGTTGAGCCCCGCCTCGGCTTCGCGCGCGGTGGCCTCAGCCTGAACCCGGCTGCGCGGGTCGAGCGGGTCCGAGGCGGCAGGGTCGATCATGGCGATCACGGTTTCGCCCGCCGTCACGGCATCGCCCACCCGGACAGGCGAGCGGCGCACCACACCGCGGATCGGGGCCGCGACCTCGTAGATCTCGGCGATCCGGGTTTCGCCCTCGACATCGACGGTGACCTGCATGGGCGCGCGCTGGACGGGGGCGATATCCACCGGCACAGGCTCGGTCCGGAAGGCGACGATGCCCAGCATTCCAGCCGTCAGGACACCAAAGGCAGTGAGCATGATCGTTCTGGTTTTCATGGACATTCCCTACTCACGTGTTTTCATCACTTGCACCAGATCGAGTCGGTCCAGACGCCGCCGCACCACCAGCGACGAGACCAGCGCGGCCGCCAGCACCACGAGGCTCGCGAGTGCAAAGCCCGCCGGTTTCAGGACCAGCGGTATCTGGTAGAGATCGCTGGCCGAACCATCTGCCAGCGCCTTTGCGATCCTGGCCCCCAAAAGCCAGCCAAGCGGCTGCGCCAGCAACGCGAGTATCATCGTCTCGCCCACGAGGATGAACGATACCTCGCCGCGCGAAAACCCCAGGATGCGCAGGCTGGCCAGTTCGCGTGCGCGTTCAGAGAGCTGGATGCGCGCGCCGTTATAGGCCACGCCCACGGTAATCAGCACCGCGACCGTCAGGTAGATCGTGGTCATGATGTCGACATTCTGGCGGATCGTTGCCTCGAATGAGCGCTGCATCCTGGTCATGTCGATCAAGCCGCTGAGTTCGGGCGTGTCCTTGAGCACCCGGTGCAGGTCCGGCAGCGCCTGCGCATCGACCTTGAGATTGGCGACCGATATTCGCGGGGCCTGCCGCAGCAGGCGGCTGAGCGTGTCGAGGTCCATATAGGCGCCAAGGCCGATATACTGCGTCACCAGTCCGGCCACGGGAACAACGTGCGTTTCGTTGATCCGACCGAGGAATTCCACCTCGACCAGATCGCCGGGCCGCACGTTCAGTTGCCGCGCCAGCCGCTGGGACAGCATCAACCCCCGCTGCGGCGGATCGAGCGCGCGCCCATCCGAGGAGATGATCCGCGCCAGGTCGGCACCGGGACGACGGGCCTCGATGGCGACCTCCTTCTCGCGGTGCCCGCTACGCAGCACGGCAGACTGGAATTGCTGTCCCTCAGCGCGCATCACACCGGGCAGACGCATCACCTCGGCCAGCGCGGTTTCGGGGATATCTGGATCGAACATCAGGATGGCATCCTGCCGGTTGGACCGGTCGAAGGTGGTCGAGACCAATTCGTCGAGCGCCGCCGGGAAAAAGCTCGTGGCGACCAGCACCGCGACCGCGAGCGCCAACCCCAGCGAGGTCAGAGCTGAGCGGAGCGGCCAGCGCAGCAGGCTGCGCAGGATCATCACCACAGGCTGCGACAGGTGTAACGCCGCCATCGCCCGGTCGAGCCATGTGCGCTTGAACCTCGGTGGCGCGGGCGGGGCCATCGCCACTGCGGGCGGCAACCGTGCGGCGCGCAAGGCGCTGCGTCCCGCGCCCATCGCCGCGCTGGCAATGGCCAGAACGCCCGACAGCGCATAGGCGCCCAGGTCGAGATTGTAGATCAGGTAGGGAAAGTCGAAGAATTGTGCGTAGAGCCGCGCCAGTGCCCGGGCGAGCCATGTGCCCGCGCCCCAGCCGATCAGCGTGCCAGCCATCGCGATCAGTACGGCCAGCAGCAGGTAGTGCACGCAAATCTCGACATCGGAATAGCCGATCGCCTTCAACAGCCCGATCTCGCTGCGCTCTAGCGCAATGATGCGGCTCATCACCATGGCGACCAGAAAGGCCGAGATCGCGTAGAAGATTGGCGGCAGGATCAGCGCGCTGGTCTTGAGCTGCTCCAGTTCTGCCTCGATGAAGCTGTTGGAGACTTGAAGATCGCGGCCATAGGCGCCCAGCCCGCCGTAGGTATCGAGCAGATCGTCGAGGCGGTCGATCACGTCTTCCGTGTTTGTTCCGCGGTTCAACTTGAGCGTCACGTTGTTGAAAGCCCCGTCCATGTCAAAGGCCGCAGCGACAGCGGTTTCGGGCATCCAGAGCACGCCATAGGTTTCATTGTCGGGCATCAGGGCGCCGGGGCCGATCGTATAGATGAACTCCGGCGACAGGAGAGTGCCGGTAAGGGTCAGCTCGCGCCGGTGGCCGTTAAGATTGACGTGAAAGGTGTCGCCCGGTTGCAAGTGGCTGGCCCTGGCAAAAGGGGCGTTCACCGCCACTTCGTTCGCCGCATCGGGCGACGGCAGCCGCCCGGTTTGCAGAACCGGCAGGTTCAGGCGCGGGGTTCCGGTGGCGGGCAGAGAGAGAATGCGTGCGGTGACGGTTTCCTGTTGTCCCGGCACGTCCAGCACCGCGAATTGCGATATGCGGGCATCGGCTGCGCGCACGCCCTGGATCTGTTGGATTTCCTGCATCAACCAGCGCGGAGCGCGGCTGGCCTCGGCAAAGACATCGGCAAACCGGTTGCGCTCGTAATAGGCGTTGCGCGTGTCCTCCAGCGACATGAACGTGCCGAATGTCGTCAGCAGGATCGCCACGCCGCATGCCAGAACCAACGCGATGGCCAGTGCCTGCGCCCAGAGGCGTCGGAAATCGCGGATGAGCTTGCGGTCGAGCGCGGTCATCGCCCCGCCCTCACCAGCTTATCTCGGAGGGCGCGAGGCGGATGGCGTTTTCCTCAACCCGGTCGATCCGCCCGTCGCGGAAATACACCACACGGTGGGCCATCCGGCGGATCGCTGCGTTGTGGGTGATGACCGCCGTGCTGGTGCCCAGCCTTTCGTTCACGTCGCGCAGCACCTCCAGCACCTGAACGCCGGTCTTGCTGTCGAGCGCGCCGGTCGGCTCGTCGCACAACAGCACCTCGGGCCGCTTGGCGATGGCCCGCGCGATGGCCACGCGCTGCTGCTCGCCGCCGGACATCTCGGCCGGAAAATGGTCCATCCGATGCTCAAGTCCGACCTGCGCCAGCGCCTCTTCGGCGGGCATCGGGTTGGGCGCGACATCGGTGACCAGTTGCACGTTTTCACGCGCCGTCAGGCTGGCCACAAGGTTGTAGAACTGAAAAACGAACCCGACATGATCTCGCCGATAGAGGGTCAAATCCCGGTCCTTGAGCGAGGACAGCTCCAAGTCGCGAAACCAGACCTTGCCCGAGGTCGCATGATCAAGCCCGCCGAGGATATTGAGCAGCGTGGACTTGCCGCTGCCGGACGGCCCGAGCAGCACCGCCAGCTCGCCGGAGTAAAGCTCGAGGTTGACGCCATCCAGCGCCCGGACCTGCAATTCGCCGGTGTCGTAAACCTTTGTCAGGTCTTGCGTTCGGAATACTGCGTTCATCGTGCCCGCTTTTCCGGCCCCAGTCTATGGCGCCCGTGGGTCAGGGACATGATACCCATCAACCGACATGCCCCAAGTGGCCTGCCGTTGGATGAAAAAATGGCCGGACGAGGCCGTGCGGTCAAGCGTTACTTCGCTCCGGACCGCGCAGACGTCCGGTTGTGGGTGTTTCAGGCCAAGCAGCGGGGTCGTCCTCGGCCTTTTGAAGTGTTTTTCAGCGCGCCGGACATACTTGTCGAGCCGGTTTCGTGGAGTTTGGGACAGGATCGCGGTCACGCGCATGACGGTGGCGCTCGCAGTCGGTGGATGGCGGCAAGGATGGCGCGCGCCATCGGGCCGGTGACGGCCACTTCGGCCAGTTGGAAGGTGATTGCGCGGGCATGGCGGAAGACGCGGGCTCCGATCTTGATCAGCTTGAGTTGCAGGCTGGTCAGCGGCCAGTCGGCCATTTCCTCGGGCAGCTCGATGCAGCGCAGGAAGGTGGCCAGGTTGTAGGCCAGCGCGTGCAGGTGCAGCCGACCTCGTTGTCGCGGAACCGCCTGCACGACAGCCGCGTCCAGTGGAAGGCGTGTTTGCCTTCCTTGATGTGCTGCTCAGCGGTGCCGAGCTGGTTATATAGCCGCAGCGCCGCCGCCACCAGAGCGGACAGCCCGAGCGCGTCATCCAGCTCGCGCATCACCAGCAGACCGCCGTCCGAACTGAGCTGTGTGCCTTTGAATTCCAGCCGATCACGAGGGTCGAAATCCACCCGAACCGAAGGGAATCCCGCAAGAGTCACGGACCTGGGCCGTTGGTATTAGGTCAATGCCAGATCAAGTCGTGTGCTTCACACCAGATGAGCGACAACCTTCTTGTCCGGCAGCGTGAACCAAGATGGTTCTCGCTCATCAGGGGGCCATTCTTGCAGGCCGATCCACGAGACAATTTGACTACCAAGGATAGCCATCATCTTGCGGCATGTCACTTCGCGTCCCCGAGCCTCACCACGTTGTTAGCCTGCGCCGCGTCCGGGTCTTGCCCGGCCACGATCCGCGATAGTCGGGCGTGCCATGCCTCCCATGCCGCTTGTCGCTCGGCGTCGAAACTGTGGTGATCGTAAACGGCGATGATCCCGCTCTTCACATGCCCGATGGTCATTTCGGCAATGTCGAGCCTTACACGGCACGCGGAAAGCCCGGTGCGCATCGTGCGGCGCAGATCGTGCGGGGTCCACCTCCCCCAAGGCTGCACTACCTTTGCCCGAGTGCGACGTGCTGGCGGTCCACCGCGCGGCACAAGGCGGCGTTTGTGATCGGGCTGCCCGGTCTGGCCTCGAATAGACAGCCGCTCCAAGGTTCATCCCTGCGCCGTGACAGGCGGTTAATCTCGGCCTTTGCATCCGCGATGATCTGCAAGGCGGCATCGGTCAGGTAGACGGTATGCGCGGCTACCCGGGGGGGCGCGGGCGTCCCTCCCGACGCGATCCGCCGAAAAGCGGTCGAAAATGGCCAGTAATCGCCTAGATTGACGGTTAGGATCGGTCGTGCAAGTGGGCGTGACGCGGCGACGATGCCGGCGACGACCCCCGAATGAAGGCGCATGGATGAAAAGAACGGGTCTCGACGCGATTGATATCCGCATCCTGGGTGCAGTGCAGCGGCACGGGCAACTCAGCAAGACGCGGCTCGCCGAGATCGTCAACCTGTCGCCCACGCCCTGCTGGGCGCGGCTCGACCGGCTAAAGGCGGCGGGGCTGATCCGGGGCTACCGGGCAGAAATCGCGCTGGAGCGGATCGTCGATTTCACGCGGGTGATCGTGACCGTCTCGCTGACGCATCACCGGCGGGCGGATTTCGACCGGTTCGAGGCTCATATCGCCAAGCTCGACGAGATCACCGACTGTGTCGCCACCGGCGGCGGCATGGATTACATCATGACCGTCTATGTCCGCAACGTGGCCGCGTTCGAGGCGCTGATGGCGGGGCTCCTGGATTCCGACCTCGGGATCGACCGTTACGTGACCTATTTTACCACCCGCTCGGTCAAGCATGCGCCCCCCGATCTCGCAACGCTCGCCCCCGCGGCCAAACCGTCCGCAGACATGTCCTGATTCGTCCGCCACCGGTCCTGCGCCCGCCGCGCAGGACCGTTTGGCCTGACCGGGGCCGGGAAAACAGCCTGCACGATCTTTGCACCGGGAATATTCAGACCACAGCGAAGATCACGCTGCGTTAGAAGGGCCGTTATCGAAACGCCGTGCGGCCCGGGTGGCCGCCGATGGACAAGGGAGGCGACTGACATGGCGCAATCGAACGATTTCGGCTTCGGCACGCAAATACGCAAGTCACCGTATTTCGACGCGACCGTACGATGGGGGGCGCAGGGCTTCTCGGTCTACAACCACATGTACATCCCCCGCGATTTCGGCGATCCCGAGCAGAATTTCTGGACCCTCGTGAACGACGCGATCCTGTGCGACGTGGCCGTGGAGCGGCAGGTGGAGATCACCGGGCCGGACGCCGCACGCTTCACGCAGATGCTGACGCCGCGCGATCTGTCGAACATGGCGGTGGGGCAGTGCAAATACGTGCTGATCACCAATGCCGAGGGCGGCATCCTCAACGATCCGATCTGCCTGCGGCTGGGCGAGAACCATTTCTGGCTGTCGCTCGCCGATAGCGACATCCTGCTCTGGGCGCAGGGCGTGGCGGTGCATTCGGGGATGGACGTGACGATCACCGAGCCGGACGTCTCGCCGCTGCAATTGCAGGGGCCCAAATCGGGCGAGATCATGCGTGCGCTCTTTGGCGACGAGATCATGGACCTGCGCTATTACTGGCTGCGCGAGGTCGATCTCGATGGCATTCCGCTGATCGTGTCGCGCACCGGCTGGTCGAGCGAGCTGGGCTACGAGATCTACCTGCGGGATGGCGATTGGGGCGACGCGCTCTGGGAGCGGATCATGACCGCCGGTCTGCCCTTCGGGCTCAAGCCCGGGCACACCTCGACCATCCGCCGGATCGAGGGCGGGATGCTCAGCTATCACGCCGACGCCGACATCCACACCAACCCCTATGAGCTGGGTCTCGATCGGCTGGTCAACGTGGACATGGACGCGGATTTCATCGGCAAGTTCGCCCTGCGGCGCATCCGCGACAACGGCCCCGCGCGCAAGCAGGTGGGCCTACGGCTGGGCGGCGCACCGCTTTCCGGGCCGAACACCTGGTTCTGGCCGGTGAGCCACGCGGGCGAGACGGTGGGCAAGGTCACCTCGGCGGTCTACTCGCCGCGGCTGAAGCAGAACATCGCGCTGGCAATGGTTTCGGCCGAGCATGCCGGGCTGGGCACTGTATTGGAGGTGCACACGCTGGCGGGACCGGTGGCGGCGACGGTCGTTGAAAAACCGTTCTTCGACCCGAGAAAGCAGATCGCGGCGGCGGGCGCGGCGATGGGCTGAGGCCGCGGGGCTGGTCACGGTCGGGGCATCGCGCTGTGTAACCGGCGACCTCGCATGGCTGTCTTGCGGACGGCGGCGCCGGTTGGCGGAAGCGTCGTGAGGGGTACGATTGGCCTGGAGCGGACATTGCAGTGAGCCGCGCCATCGCATGTCCGCGGGCAGGCGACCCAACGGTTTTTCAGGGCACTTTATTTCTGCTTTCCCGAAAAACATGCAATTGGTGCGCTAGCTTAGCCAAATCGCCTGTCCGGGGGGCGGACATGCGATGGCGCGGCGGCCTTCGGCCTTGATTCCGCGCCGGGGCCAGACGGCAATGTCCCCTCAAGGCCATCCCCCCACAGTCCCGATCCGCCACAACCCACAAGCCGGGCATAAAGCAGTCACTTCAGCGCGTTGATCGGCACCTTCAGCGTCCTGTTGCCCTGCCCGTCGCTAGGCATCTCGCCCGCGCGCATGTTGACCTGGATAGACGGGATAATCAGCTTGGGCATCGACAGTTGCGCGTCGCGCGCGGTGCGGAAGGCGATGAACTCCTCCCGCGTCTTGCCGCCGCCCACGTGGATATTGCTCTCACGCTCCTCTGCAATCGTGGTCTCCCACGCGATATCGCGCCCGCCGGGGCCGTAATCGTGGCAGATGAAGAGGCGCATGGTGTCGGGCAGGCTCAGTACCTTCTGGATGCTGTCATAGAGCGCGCCCGCATCGCCGCCGGGAAAATCCGCCCGCGCCGAGCCGCCATCGGGCATGAAGAGCGTGTCGCCAGCAAAGGCCGCGTTGCCGATGACATGGACCATGCAGGCGGGCGTGTGGCCCGGCGTGGCGATGGCAAAGCCCTGCATGTCGCCAATGGTATAGGTGTCGCCATCCTCGAACAGCGCGTCGAACTGGCTGCCGTCGCGCTGAAACTCGGTGCCCTCGTTGAAAATCTTGCCGAACGTGTCCTGCACCGCGATGATCCCGACCCCGACGCCGATCTTGCCGCCCAATTTCTCCTGGATATAGGGGGCCGCCGACAGGTGATCGGCATGGACATGGGTCTCGATGATCCATTCAAGGGTGAGGCCACGGTCCTCCACCGCCGCGATCAGGCGGTCGGCGCTCTCGCTGGCGATACGCCCCGCCGCGTAGTCGAGATCGAGCACGCTGTCGATGATCGCGCACGCCTTTGTGGCCGGGTCCGTCACGAGGTAGGAAATTGTGTTGCTCGCATCATCGAAGAATCCCTCGACCTGCGGTTCCACGTTCATGTTCACCGGGTAGTCCGTCATCATCCCCTCCCCATTCAGGTCAGTGTCATTCGATCGGGCCGTCCGCCTTTTTCCACGCCGCGATCCCGCCGCGCAGGTTGACCACGGGCCTGAGCCCCATCTCCATCGCGACCTGGCCTGCGAGCGCCGAGCGCCCGCCGCTGGCGCAGTAGAACACATAGGTCTTGTCCTGATTGAATTCAGGCTTGTGCGCGGGGCTTTCGGGGTCGATGTGAAACTCCATCATCCCCCGCGACGAGGCGACGGCCCCCGGGATCATCCCGGTTTTCGCCTGCTCGGTGCCGTCGCGCAGATCGACGAACACATGGGTCTCGCTACCTACCAACGGCAGCGCCTCCTCGACGCTTATCTCGGGCACGGCCTCCATCGCCTGTTTCACGATGTCCTTGGCGCTCTTGGTGATGGTCTGCGGCATGGTCGAATTCCTTTCCCGGACGGTATCAGATCGCCCGATTCAGATCGTGAGATCGAGGCGGGGCTTCCAGAACGGGCGGAACAGCTCGATCTTGGGGCAGCGGTTCATCACCACTTTCAGGCCGGCCTCTTCGGCCATCGCCGCGGCGCGGTCGTCGTAGACGCCGATCTGCCCCCAGAGAACTTTTGCGCCGATGGCAATCGCCTGTTCGGCGATGCCATGAAACTCCTCTTTCGGCCGGAACACCTCGACCATGTCCACGGGCCGACCGATGCTGGCCAGCGAGGGGTAGACCTTTATACCGCGTATCTCGGTCACGTTGGGGTTGGGGTTGACCGGGATCATATCATATCCGGTCTCGTGCAGCACGCGCAGCACCCCGTAGCTGAACTTGGTCTTATCGGCACTCGCCCCCACCATCGCGATGGTCTTTACCGATTTCAAGATGTCGGAGAGATACTCCTGATCGTAGTCGTAGCGGTCATCAAGCGCGGTTACTGGCATGTCAACGCTCCTTGGGTGTGGCTATGTCCGCCTTGAGCTCGTGCGGCTCCAGCGGGTCGAGGAAGGGGTTGCGGTAGAGCCGGTCGTGGCTCTCGACGCCGATCTCCAGGGTGATGTCGGTGACGGCGCGCGCCACGCAGAGGATGACATAGCCATTGGCGACCTGCCGGTTGTTGAGCGCGACCTGCCGCCGCTGATCCACCTCGCCCGCCGTGAGCCGGGCCGCGCAGGTGATGCAGCCGCCGTATTTGCAGCCATAGGGCAGATCGACGCCCTGCTCGCGCAAGGCATCGAGCAGCGGACGGCGCGCCTCTACCTGGTAGGTGGCATTGCCGCGATTGGCGATGGTGACGGTGCGCGTCGTCATAGCCAGATGTCGCTCGTGCAGTCGCCGCCCGGATAGCGCGCCTCGTGGCAGCGGGATGGGCCGTTGGGCTCCTTGCCGAAATCGACGATGAAATCGGGGTTGAGCGTCATGCCGCCGTTCTCGGGGTCGCAGTCGATCATCACCATCACCCCGCCCTTCTCGCGGATCGCGGGGTAGAACTGATTGTCCCATGTAGAGAACAGCGAAGTCGTGACGTAGAGCCGCCGACCGTCCAGTGAGAGCTGGAACATCTGCGGCCCGCCCGCCATCTCGACGCCGTTGACCACCGGCGCACGACCCAGAAGGCCACCCATCCAGACCTGGCCGGTGAGCTTTGGATTGTGCGGGTCGGAAATGTCATACTGGCGCATGTCGCCGTGCAGCCAGTTGTTGATGTAGAGATAGCGATCATCCATCGACACCAAGAGCGCCGACATCACGCCCGGCACCGGGATGGGCCAATCGGGGTGCGGCTCGTTGGCCACGTCGATGATCTTTTCCCATTGCCATTTGCCGGCCTCGTCCTTCCACCAGTGGATGACGTTGGTCGAAAGCGCGGCGCAGCAAAAGCCGTGGGTGCTGTCGGGATCGTGGTGAAACTTCACCTCCAGCGGGATGAGGCCATCCTCGCCCAGATACATGGACTGAATGGGCTCGCGCTTCTCGAAATCCCAGAAATGCAGCTCGCGCCCGTATTTAAGGTGCCCCACCTCTTCCAGGTCGAAGCCCGGCATGAAGGTGTTGGGCGCCGCCCATTCCGAGGACACCATGATGTTGTGGCGCGGCTGGTACCAGAAATCGTAGCCGAACTTGATGTCGCCCATCGAGTTTTCCCAGCGGCCGACGATCTCGAAATCCTTGTTGAGATGCAGGTATCCACCCGGCGCCTCGCCCTTGGCATCGCCCAGGAACGAGATGATGATTTCCGACCCCAGGCAATGCACCGTATGCGGGCCCGACAGGTCGGCCTTGGCCTTGATCTCGGCGCCGTCGATCACCTTGTGCAGGCGCGGCGCGCGCGGGTCGGTGGCGGTATCGACCACGTGGATGTTGTTGGACCGCACGCCGGGCAACAGCAGGTATTTGCGCGCCATGCTTGAATCGTCAAAGCAGGATGAACAGGCGTTCCAGCCCATGTGGTGCAGCTCATCCCCGATGCCCGGCATTTCCAGCCGGTGAATGACCTGAGAATAGGTCGGGCTTTCGGGATCGACATCCACGGTGGCGAGGTAGTCCGGCTTCTGGATGCCGGTGCCGGTGTAGATGGCGATCGTATAAAGCAGCTTTTCGCGCGGGGCCTTTATCGCCTCCGCGGGGCTGGCATAGCCCGGTCCGCAACATTCCATGAGAATCTCCCCCCTGTTCGCCTTGACTTCTCCTAGCAAATTTCAAATGGTGAGACAAACGTTCATTTTGTGAGACAGTTATGCATCTCGAAAGACTGACAAGCCTGCTGGAAACCGTGGCCATCGCGGGTCGGGCCGTGAGCGCCCCGGAAATACAGCAGGCGACGGGCCTGCCGCGCCCGACCTGTTACCGCCTACTGCAATCGCTGGCAGAGCATCGCCTGCTCGACGAGCCCGAGCCGGGGCGGTTCCTGATCGGCGAGCGGCTGGTGCGGCTGGCGCTATTGGGCCAGACGGATGTGGACGCGAGCGCCGCCGCTGCGCCAACGCTGCGCGAGGCCGCCGACCAGTTCGGCGAGGCGGTGTTCCTGTCGCGGTTTCGCAACAAGGGGGTCGAGATCATCCATGTCGAGACGCCGCAGGACGCTACGCGCTCTTTCGTCCATCCCGGCCTCGGCTTTCGCCCGATGCATGCCTGTTCGTGCTCCAAGGTGATCGCGGCCTTCGCCGAGGACGGGTTTCGCGAGGAAATCCTGAACGGCCCGATGCGCCGCTACACCCCGCAGACCAAGCACGACCCGGAGGCGCTGCGCGCCGAGTTCGAGGATATCCGGATGACCGGCTATGCCGAATGCGTGGAGGAGATCGAGGTGGGCGTCTCGTCGGTGGCCGCGCCGATCCGCATCGGCAATATCGGCGCCACGTTCAGCATCGGCGCGACGGGACCGGTGCGCCGCTTCACCGCGCGGCAGCGCGCCGAGATCGGTCGCAACCTGCGCGACTACGCCGACAAGGTGGCGCTTGCGCTTCAGATGCACGGGTAATGGCCTGAAGCTGCCGTCGATGTACGGAATCTTGAAAGAGACCTCAGCGAAACGCCTCGTTTGAGCGGTGAGGTGGGATTTGTTTCCCCCGGGATGGTTTTGGGCCGGTTGTTAGGCTTCGGTGGTGGCCTTGACTGGCAGGTGAGATTG
>NZ_PVWS01000047.1:0-17049 GCF_004126395.1 Roseovarius sp. A46
CGATCGCTGTATTGCAGCTCTGACGGCGTGCGTGGTCGTGGCGCTGCCGTGACGAACTTGTCCCATAGTGCTTCCTTCCATTCCTGCGAAAGGATCACACCATCAAACCGTGGGATTGAACACCTAAGCGATTGCTCAAATCGCAAGAACCATGAGCGCAAAAAAGCGACTTCTTCTATCGAAAGAACTGTTGTCTTCACCTTGGAGACGAAGAGAGCCAATTCGTTAATGTCAGTACCGATGCAGCGACGGCCAGCCCGTAGGGCTTCGACGGCAGTTGTCCCTCCACCAATGAACGGATCGAGGACAATATCCCCCGGCTCTGAAAACGCTTCAATCACCGCCCGCGCGAACTGGGGCGAGAACCTGGCTGGATACCGATAGAACTTGTGTGTTGCGCCACTCACAGTGGATCGGTCGAGCGCTGCCTCCACTACCGATGACACTGCTTCGGCATTAAGATGGTTCACGTCCTGCCTCGCCTTTTTTGATGCAAGTATGTTTTAGAACGAGTGCCAGGTCAACACAGCCACCATATCTTGCGACGTTTTTTCCGTGCACGCAAGATATGCCTCGGTTCGAGGCAGACTAAGCGTCTGCATCAATCAACTGAAAGCCCAGATAGTCGCAGTGCCACGAGCACCTGGGGTAAGACCTGGTGGGTTTGAGCTGCTCCCGGATACTTGGACAGGGTCTGGCGTGATTTAAGCTACTCGTTGCCCTTGCTGATGGGGTTGGGATTCTTCGCTTCTCAGCGAATAGACCACGGCGGGTGGCCTGCCGGCAAGGGCCGCTTGTGGGCGTTTGTGGTTGTAGAAGGTCATCCATTTTAGAATGCTCGCCTTCGCCTCTGATCCCGTCTCCCACGCATGCAGGTAAGGGGATGACCTTCACTCATAGCGCCACCCGCTGAATCTGCGCCTGTCGGAAGCGCAGATCGCCGCCAGAGCCATACCGCTCGCGCCCGAGCGCGTGTCCGAGGAAATCCCGGCGCAGGCGCTCGTCGATGCCCGCCTCCAGCATCCTGTCCTCGAAGGAATGCCGCAGGCAGTAGAGCGTGTGCTGCGGCGTCTCCATCAGCCCGTTCTCGCGCAGATACTTGTTCACCGTCTGGCTCAGCCCCGGCTTGTCATAGTAGCGCGGGAAGCCGTTGGGAAAGGCGCGCATCGCTTCCAGCGAGACACCGGCGAGCGGAATGACACGTTCCGAGTTGCGTGTCTTGAGCGCGCGGCGCTTCTCCCCGTCGATCTGCGGGCGCACGTCGATATGGGGCACCGCATGATCAAGCCGAATATCCGCGGCCTGCAGCCCCGCCGCTTCCGAGGGGCGCAGCCCGGTATTGACCATGAGCAGCACGATACCCCTTGCCTGGTCGTTCAGCCCACGCAGGTTGTCCCCTTCCACCAGAACCCGCTTAATCCACTCGGTGCTGAACGGTTTGCGGGTGACTTCGCCCTGGGATTTGAAACCCCAGTCACTCAAGGGGAGGTCGAGACCAAGCATGCGCATCTTGTTCACCCGGCGCAGGACCGTACCGAAGAACATGATCTGCTTGTTGGCGGTCTCCACCTTGATCTCGCCCCGCTCGATGCGCCTCCAATACCATTCGCGGAGCTCCATCATGTGATCTGCTGAGAGCCGCTCGATCTCGATGTCACCAATCACATCGACGAAGTTCCTGATGGCCCGCTTGAAGCTGTTGGCCCAGACCCGGCGCTGGTTCGGGCTCTTGGCAGCCGCCTCGTCCTTGGTCAGCTCCCAGAAGATTTCCAGGCACTCTGTGATGGTGGTCCCGGGCTCTTTGACGGCCCCGAGAAAGGCCCTGCCTTTGCGGTCGTCGATCGTGCCATCGGGACGCATCGCGGCCTCGACCCGGGCCACGATCTCGTCGAGGGGCAGTTCGGCAATCCTGTTGGCGGGTAGAAACTCGTAGCCCCGGGCCTGCGCCAGGTCGCGGGCCGCCGCGTAACGCTCCCGGGCGATGTCGGTGTCACCACGGAGCAGGGCTTCCCATTGCGCCACCAGGTTTTTCCAGACCTCTTCTTCCTTGCGGCGTGCCTCGGTGAGGCTGTCTGTTTTGAGCGAAACGTAGACGACCTTGCGCTCTTCGACGCCCGCGTAGCGTTTCGGCACGCGGCGGCGGAGATGGTAGGTGGACCCGCGGAGATGAATCGGCATGGTGCTAAGCTGTCTTAAAGTGGTATGCTAAGCAAGTATTTGTGCAGCAAAATGTGCAGCAAAAGTGCAATCAGTTGATGGTGATTTCGCGCGGTATTTTCCGATAATTGTTTAAATTCAGAGGGTAAGATGGAGTGTCGCGTTTGACCTCTGGCGACCCCGGCAGGATTCGAACCTGCAACCTGCCCCTTAGGAGGGGGCTGCTCTATCCAGTTGAGCCACGGGGCCTTGGGGCGGGGGTCTAGCGGCTCGGGCGGGGTTTGTCATCGGGGTTTTCGCTCTGGCTTGATCGCGGAGGTACGATCGGGCTAAGTGAGGACATGCTTTTCCTTTCCGGACCACGGTCTTGAACCCACCCGACCACCATCCATTGACCCTGCGCGACGTCTCGGAGGCGGCGGGCGTGTCGGAGATGACCGTGAGCCGCGTGTTGCGCAACAAGCGCGACGTGTCCGAGGCCACGCGCCTGCGCGTGCTGGAGGCGGCGCGGCGGCTGGGATACGTGCCCAACAAGATCGCGGGTGCGCTGGCGAGTCAGCGGGTCAACCTCGTGGCGGTGATCATCCCGTCGATGTCCAACATGGTGTTTCCCGAGGTGATGACCGGGATTACCGGCGTGCTGGAGGAAACCGGGCTTCAGCCGGTGGTGGGGCTGACGGGTTATCGTCCTGAAAAGGAAGAGAAAGTTCTATATGAAATGCTGTCATGGCGGCCCGCCGGGGTGATCATCGCGGGGCTGGAGCATTCCGAGGCGAGCCGCGCCATGCTGCGCGCGAGCGGCATTCCGGTGGTCGAGATCATGGACGTGGACGGCACGCCGATCGATTCCGTGGTGGGCATTTCGCACAGGCGCGCCGGGCAGCAGATGGCGCAGGCGATCACCCGCGCGGGCTATCGCCGGATCGGCTTCATGGGCACCAAGATGCCGCTCGACCACCGCGCGCGCAAACGTTTCGAGGGGTTCACAGAGGCGTTGGCCAAGGCCGGAATCGAGATGGCCGATCACGAGTTCTATTCCGGCGGCTCGGCGCTGGCCAAGGGGCGCGAGATGACCGCCGAGATGCTCCGCCGCTCGCCTGACCTGGATTTCCTTTATTATTCCAATGACATGATCGGGGCGGGCGGGCTACTCTACCTGCTCGAACAGGGCGTGGATATCCCCGGCCGGATCGGGCTTGCGGGGTTCAACGGGGTCGAGCTGCTCGATGGTCTGCCGCGCCGTCTGGCGACGATGGACGCTTGCCGGCTCGAGATCGGGCGCAAGGCCGCCGAGATCATCGCTGCACAAGCCTCCGGCCCCGAGGCGCGCGAGCGGGTGCGTATCGCGCTGGAGCCGCGGCTCGAGCCGGGGGATACGCTGCGGGTGCCCTGAAGGCCCCGGTCGGGCGGTGAAATTTCCCCTTTGATTTTCACGAGAGAATCGCGAAAGGCTGGCAAATCACATTATTGCCGGGAGGGGCACATGCGGATCGGATTCATCGGGCTGGGAAATGTCGGGGGCAAGCTGGCCGGGAGCCTCTTGCGCAACGGCCACGACCTGCAGGTTCACGACCTGAACCGGGAGGTTCGCGACGGCTTTGCCGCGCGGGGCTGCAAGGTTTCGTCAACCCCCGCGCAGATGATGCGCGACTGCGAGGCGGTCATCACCTGCCTGCCGTCGCCCGCGGCGAGCGCGGCGGTGATGGAGGAAATGCTGCCCGAGGTGGCACCCGGCAAGATATGGATGGAGATGTCCACCACCGACGCCGCCGAGATCACCCGCCTGGGCGGCATGGTGATCGAGCGCGGCGGGGCGGCGGTGGATTGCCCGGTCTCGGGTGGTTGTCACCGGGCGGCGACGGGCAATATCTCGATCTTTGCGGGCTGCGACCGCGCCACGTTCGAGCGCATCCTGCCGCTGCTGACGACGCTGGGGCGGCGGGTGCTGCATACCGGCGAGCTGGGCAGCGCCTCGGTGCTGAAGGTCATGACCAACTACCTCGCGACCGCCAACCTGCTGTCGATCTGCGAGGCGCTGGTGACGATGAAGGCGGCGGGGATGGACCTTGCCACCACCTATGAGGCGATCCGGATCAGTTCGGGCACGTCCTTCGTCCACGAGACGGAGAGCCAGGTGATCCTCAACGGCTCGCGCGATATCAATTTCACCATGGACCTGGTGATGAAGGATATCGGCCTGTTCCAGTCCATCGCCGAGCGCGCGGGCGTACCGCTGGAAATCTCGCCGATGATGATCGACATCTTCCGCGACGGGATGGCGCGCTATGGCGCGCGGGCGCAATCGGACGACATCATCCGGCGGCTGGAGGAGGCTACGGGGCTCGACATCACGGCACCGGGGTTTCCGGCGGATATGGTCGATGACGAACCCGAGGAGCCGGGCTACGAGGTTTATCCGCCGGGCCGTGCCCCTGAGGCAGTCGCCAAGGAGCATTAACCAGCCTGCCAGATATATGTTGCCTGTTGCGTGCAGCGGGTGGCATTCTCGTGCGGTGGTGCGCGAGGTTTTGTGATGTTGTTTATTGCGAGTCTTCTGGGGATGGCCGCCTTTGGGGCCACGGCGTTTGTCGGGCTTGGCGGTGAGACGGACGACGCGTCGGCAGACGGGTCCGAAACCGGCAACGGGAGCGATGCGTCCGGTTCGGACGTAGCCGTCTCTGGCGATGGATCGGACCTGTTGAACGCGGTACTGGATGCGGTGGCGGATGACGGCATCGCCACGCAAGACGTGGTCGACAGTGAAAGCGGGCCCGAAGACACCGACGCGGCAACGGGGTGGCAAATCGTTGATGGCACGGACGTTGCCGAGACCATCACCGGCGGCGACGATCCCGAGATGATCGGCGGACGCGGCGGAGCGGACGTGATCGACGGGAACGGTGGTGCGGATGAGTTGCGCGGTGGCGACGGTGATGACGAATTGCGCGGTGGCGCGGGCGATGACACGCTGCACGGCGAGGACGGGGCCGATACGCTCGATGGCGAGGCGGGCGACGACCGGCTGTTCGGGCACAACGGCGATGACATACTGTCGGGCGGCGACGGCGATGACAGCCTCGTGGGCAGCGCCGGGAACGATACGCTCTCGGGCGGGGAGGGTGACGACGCGCTGCACGGCGACCTCGACGATGACCGGCTGGATGGCGGCATGGGGTCGGACACGCTGTTTGGCGGGCATGGCGATGATACGGTGACGGGGATCGTGGACGACCCGGCGACGGGTGGCATCGACGATACCGATACCGGACGCGATTACCTCAACGGCGGCGGTGGCGACGACGTGATCGTGGCGGGGCGCGGCGATATCGTGACCACCGGCGGTGGGTCCGACACGGTGATGCTGGGCGACTGGCTCGACGCCGATCACCAGGCGGAAATCCTCGGTTTTTCGGCGGCGGACGACATGCTTATGGTGTTTCATGACGCACCGGAGGGGGCGGAGCCCGAGATCACTCTCGAACCGGATGCCGACGATCCGGCGGCGCAGCGCCTGCTGCTCGACGGTATCGAGATCGCGCGCATTGCCGATGCCGAGGGGCTGACGCTTGACCATGTCGCGCTGGTGGCGCAGGTGCAGATGCCGGTGCTGACCGCCGGGTGAGGCGGTGGTGATCGCGGGCCTTGCCCGGGGCGGATTCATGCTTTTCTTTCGCGCGCAGTTGGCCTATACGCGCGAGACCCCCCGGCGCGGCAACGTGGCGGGGAAACGGACCTTGCTGGACGACATCCCGGCTTGTGCCCGCAACCCCCGGACCGAAGGAGAGACCGATGTCGATCACTGTCGAAGAGAAATCCCGCGTTATCAAGGACTTTGCGACCAAGGAGGGCGATACCGGCTCTCCCGAAGTACAGGTCGCCATCCTGACCTCGCGGATCACCACCCTGACCGAGCATTTCAAGACCCACAAGAAGGACAACCACGGGCGCCGTGGCCTTCTGAAGATGGTCGCACAGCGACGCAAGCTGCTGGATTACCTGCGCGGCAAGAACGAGGACCGCTATCGCGACCTCATCAAGCGCCTCGGCATCCGCCGCTGACACCATAAGCCGCGCCCCCAACGGGGCGCGGTTTTCGCATGATCCGATTGCGGCCCGGACCGGCCTTCGCCGGTGTCGCAGGATGAACACGAGAGGGCCGTGGGGCATGGGGCCCCGCAAGAAACGGGCCGCGCGGGATACGCCCGGCGGGCCAAGCTAGGAAACGTGATGTTTACTGAGACGAAAAAATCGATGCAGTGGGGGGAGGAAACCCTCACTCTTGAAACCGGCAAGATCGCCCGTCAGGCGGACGGGTCGGTGATTGCCACCCTTGGCGAGACGTCGGTCATGGCCAACGTGACCTTTGCCAAGGAACCCAAGCCGGGACTGGATTTCTTCCCGCTGACGGTCCATTACCAAGAAAAATACTATGCCGCGGGCAAGGTGCCCGGCGGCTTTTTCAAGCGCGAGGCGCGCCCGTCGGAGAAGGAAACGCTGACCGCGCGCCTGATCGACCGGCCGATCCGCCCGCTCTTTGTGCCCGGCTTCAAGCATGAGACGCTGGTGATGTGCACCGTGCTGAGCCATGACCTCGTCAACGACCCGGACATGGTGGCAATGATCGCCACCTCCGCCGCGCTGACAATCTCGGGTGCGCCGTTCCGCGGGCCGATCGGCGGCTGCCGCGTGGGGTATGCGGATGGCGAATACATCCTCAACCCCGAGATCGACGACATGCACGAGCTGCGCAACAACCCCGAGCAGCGGCTCGACCTGGTTGTCGCGGCCACGCGCGACGCGGTGATGATGGTCGAATCCGAGGCCTATGAGCTGTCGGAAGAGGAGATGCTCGGCGCCGTGACTTTCGCGCATGAGCAGATCAAGCCGGTCTGCGACATGATCGTGGAGTTCGCCGAGGAATGTGCCAAGGAGCCGTTCGACTTTACCCCGCCGGATTACTCGGAGCTTTTCGCCGCCGTCAAAGCCGCCGGTGAAGAGCAGATGCGCGCCGCCTTTGCCATTCGCGACAAGCAGGAGCGCACGCACGCGATCTCTGCTGCGAAAGAGGCGATCAAGGCGCAATTGAGCGAGGAACAGCTTGAGGATGCCAACCTCGGCGCCGCGCTCAAGAAGCTCGAGTCGGTGGTGCTGCGTGGCGACGTGGTGAAGAACGGCAACCGGATCGACGGTCGTCGTCTGGATGAGATTCGCCCCATCGCCTGCGAGACCGGCCTACTGCCGCGCACGCATGGCTCGGCGCTTTTCACCCGTGGCGAGACGCAGGGCCTGGTGGTCACGACGCTCGGCACCGGCGATGACGAGCAATTCGTCGATGCGCTGCATGGCAACTTCAAGTCCAACTTCCTGCTGCACTACAACTTCCCGCCCTACTCGGTCGGCGAGGCGGGGCGCGTCGGTCCTCCGGGTCGGCGCGAGATCGGTCACGGCAAGCTCGCGTGGCGCGCGCTTCAGGCGGTGCTGCCGCCGGCGACCGATTTCCCCTACACGATCCGGCTGGTTTCCGAGATCACGGAATCGAACGGGTCATCGTCGATGGCCTCGGTCTGTGGCGGGTCGCTGTCGATGATGGATGCGGGCGTGCCGCTCAAGACGTCCGTCGCGGGCGTGGCGATGGGCCTCGTGCTGGAGGAAGACGGCTCTTACGCGGTGCTGTCGGACATCCTCGGTGACGAGGACCATCTCGGCGACATGGATTTTAAGGTCGCGGGCACTGCCGAGGGCATCACGTCCTTGCAGATGGACATCAAGGTCGCGGGGATCACCCCCGAGATCATGCGCGTCGCGCTTGCACAGGCCAAGGAAGGCCGGATGCACATCCTGGGCGAGATGGACAAGGCGCTCTCGGGTGCCAACGAGTTCAGCGTCCATGCCCCGCGCATCGAGACCATGCAGATCCCCACCGACAAGATCCGTGAAGTGATCGGCTCTGGCGGCAAGGTGATCCGCGAGATCGTCGAGGTCTCGGGGGCCAAGGTCGACATCAACGATGAGGGAACCATCAAGATCGCCTCGCCCAACGGCGACGCCATCCAGAAGGCCTATGACATGATCTACTCGATCGTGGCCGAGCCCGAGGAAGGCAAGATCTACAAGGGTACCGTCGTCAAGATCGTCGATTTCGGCGCGTTCGTGAACTTCTTTGGCAAGCGCGACGGTCTGGTGCATGTGAGCCAGATCGAGAACCGCCGCCTGAACCATCCCTCCGACGTGCTCAAGGAGGGCCAGGAGGTCTGGGTCAAGCTGCTGGGCTTTGACGATCGCGGCAAGGTCCGCCTGTCGATGAAGGTCGTGGACCAGGAGACCGGCGAAGAAGCGAAAAGCGAGGAAGCGGCGGACTGATCCGCCCACCGCTCACTTGATTGCATCGGCGCGCCGCGGGAGACCGCGGCGCGTTTTGCTTTGGTGTCTCCCGGTGGCGCGGTGGCGCAAAACCGCGTGCTTGTGTCGGGATTGACAGTCCCGGTTTGCCGCACCCATGTTTTATAAGCTGCGAGGCAAGGGAGGCGCGCCATGGCCCAGACGATCCGATTGACGCTCGATGGCCGCGAGGTCGAGGCCGAGGCTGGCCAGACCATCTGGGAGGTGGCCAATGGCCGCGGCCTGGTGATCCCCCACCTTTGCCACAAACCGGCACCCGGATACCGCCCCGACGGCAATTGCCGCGCCTGCATGGTCGAGGTCGAGGGCGAGCGCGTCCTGGTGGCCTCGTGCATCCGCGAGGCGCGCGATGGCATGGTGGTGACAACCGATTCCGCGCGGGCGACAGGCGCGCGCAAAATGGTGGTCGAGATGCTGCTCGCCGATCAGCCCGAGCGTGACGTGTCGCATGACGCGTCGAGCCACCTGTGGGATATGGCCGAGGCCAATGGCGTGAGCCACAGCCGCTTTCCAAAGGTGGAGAAGGACCGCGTGCCGCTGCTCGACGACAGCCACGTGGCGATGCGCGTCAATCTGGATGCCTGCATCCAGTGCAACCTGTGTGTGCGCGCCTGCCGCGAGGTGCAGGTCAATGACGTGATCGGCATGGCGGGGCGCGGTCATGACGCCTATCCGGTGTTCGATTTTGACGACCCGATGGGCGAGAGCACCTGCGTGGCCTGCGGCGAATGTGTGCAAGCCTGCCCAACCGGCGCGCTGATGCCCGCCTCGGTGATGGACGACCAGCAGCAGGGCGACAGCGCCGATTACGACGAGGAGGTGCAAAGCGTCTGCCCGTTCTGCGGGGTGGGCTGCCAGGTCTCGCTCAAGGTCAAGGATGGCCGCGTCAAATATGTCGATGGCATCAACGGCCCCGCGAACGAGGGGCGGCTGTGCGTCAAGGGGCGTTTCGGCTATGACTATATCCACCACCCGCACCGCCTGACCAAGCCGCTGATCCGCCGCGAGGACGCGCCCGAGAAGGGCCTGAATGTCGATCCCGGCAACTGGCATCAGTTCTTCCGCGAGGCGGACTGGGACGAGGCGCTTGATATCGCTGCGGGTGGCCTCGGGCGGCTCAAGGATACGCATGGTGGGGCGAGCATCGCCGGTTTTGGCAGCGCCAAGTGCACCAATGAAGAGGCGTATCTGTTCCAGAAATTCATCCGCCAGGGCTTTGGCCACAACAACGTGGATCACTGCACGCGGCTGTGCCACGCCTCTTCGGTTTCGGCGCTGATCGAGAATGTCGGCTCGGGCGCGGTCACCGCCACGTTCAACGAGATCGAGAATGCCGACGTGGCCATCGTCATCGGTGCCAACCCGATCGAGAACCACCCCGTCGCCGCCACCTATTTCAAGCAGTTCACCAAGCGCGGCGGCAAGCTCATCGTGATGGACCCGCGCGGTGTCGGGCTGCGCCGGTTTGCCACGCACATGCTTCAGTTCAAGCCGGGCGCGGATGTCTCGATGCTCAACGCGATCTGCCATGTGATCGTCGAGGAGGGGCTCTACGACCAGCAATATATCGAGGCCTTCACCGAGAATTGGGAGGCCGAGAAAGAGCATCTCGCGCAGTTCCCGCCCGAGAAAATGGAGGCGATCTGCGGCATCCCCGCCGAGACACTGCGCGCCGTGGCGCGCGAGTTTGCCGGGGCCAAGGCCGGCATGATTTTCTGGGGCATGGGGATTTCGCAGCATATTCACGGCACCGACAATTCGCGCTGTCTGATCTCATTGGCGCTGATGTGCGGTCATGTGGGTCGGCCGGGCACCGGGCTGCACCCTCTGCGCGGCCAGAACAACGTACAGGGCGCGTCGGATGCGGGGCTCGTGCCGATGTTCCTGCCCGATTATCAGACGGTGACCGATGACGGCGTGCGCAATGCCTTTACCGAAGTGTGGCAATCCGGCGATTTCAGCGCCGAGAAGGGCCTCACCGTAACCGAGATCATGGACGCGGTGCACGCGGACGCGATCAGGGGCATGTACATCCTGGGCGAGAACCCGGCGATGTCCGACCCGGACGTGGAGCACGCCCGCGATGCGCTCGCCAAGCTAGAGCATCTGGTGGTGCAGGATATCTTCCTGACAGAGACGGCGAACTATGCCGACGTGATCCTGCCTGCCTCTGCCTTCTACGAGAAGTCCGGCACGGTTACCAACACCAACCGGCAGGTGCAGATGGGCCGCCTCGCGGTCCGCCCCCCGGGCGAGGCGCGCGAGGATTGGGCGATCACGATGGCGCTGGCCAACCGGATGGGGCTTGGCTGGCAGTATGACAGCCCGGCGGACGTGTTTGCCGAGATGAAGATCAACATGCGCTCGCTCGACAATATCACCTGGGAGCGGCTGGAACGCGAGAACGCCGTCACCTACCCATGCAAGACGCCCGATGGCCCGGGTGAGGCGGTGGTGTTCGGCGACGGCTTCCCGCGGCCCGAGGGGCGGGCGCGCTTTACCCCCGCCTCGATCATCCCGCCCGATGACGTGCCGGACGCCGATTACCCGATGGTGCTGACCACGGGCCGACAGTTGGAGCACTGGCACACCGGCTCGATGACCCGGCGTGCCAGCGTGCTCGACGCGGTGGAGCCCGAGGCCAACTGCTCGATGCATCCCTCGACCCTGCGCAAGATGGGGGTGGAGCCGGGCGGCATGGTGCAACTGACCACCAAGCGCGGCTCGATCCGGATCATGGCGCGCGCCGATCGCGCGATCGCGCCGGACATGGTGTTTTTGCCCTTCGCCTATGTCGAGGCGGCGGCCAACATCCTGACCAATCCGGCGCTTGACCCGTATGGCAAGATCCCCGAGTTCAAGTACTCGGCGGTGCGTGTCGAGCCAGTCGAGGTCGCGGCGGAATAAGCGACGGGGGCGGCTCGATGGACCGCCCCCGCTTCATCTTGCCAAAAATATCCATTTGCTTTGCGTCGGGGCAGCGCCCGCTCAGGCGTTTGGCAGGATCACGATTTCCACCCGGCGGTTCTGTCGCTTGCCCTCGGAGGTGAGGTTCGACGCCACTGGCTGAGACTCGCCGCGGCCATAGGCGCGGACGCGACCGTAGGACACGCCCCCCTGCCGAAGCACGTCGGCCACCGCGTCGGCGCGGCGCTCCGAGAGGCTCTGGTTGTAGCTGGCCGCGCCGTCGCTGTCGGTATGGCCCACCACCTGAACCGTGGTGTCGGGATACCGCTGCAGGCTGTTGGCCACCTTGAACAGATCGTCGCGCAAGACCGGCGTCACCCTGGCGCTGTCGACGTCAAAGAGGATGTCCTGCGGCATGGTCAGGATAAGCCGGTCGCCGGTATTGACGATGCGCACGTCGTCGTCGAGTTGCTGGCGCAGCTCGGCTTCCTGCTTATCGAGCGCGTTGCCGATGGCCGCGCCGCCCGCGGCACCGAGGATGCCGCCGATCACGGCTCCCTTGCCCTTGTCGTCGCTGACGATGGCGCCGGTGCCCGCGCCGAGGATGCCGCCCAGGATCGCGCCCTGCTTGGTCTTCTGGTTGGGGTCCTGGCCGGCGACATAGCCCGGATCGGTGCAAGCCGTGACCAGTAGCAGTGCCGTGCCGGAAAGAAGAAGGATCGGAGTGCGTGTCCGGATCATGATGAATGCCTCATTGGTTGTTGTGCACGATACATCGGGTCTGAGGTGATGATATGCAATAACGCATCCGCTCCGAATGCATAATCGGGCGGAATCGGCAGCGAGCCGCGCGCCCCGCCGGCCCCTGGCATGGTTCCGGTGCGGACGCGACAGTCGCGCATTGAGTTTTGCGGGCTGTGCGGCAATCCTGATTTGATGAAACGGGTGCTCCTGTCTGTGATTCTCCTGCTGATCCTTGGATCGGTCCCGCCCGCATTCGCGGCTGCTCCGCCGAGCTGTCTTGCTGCGCCGTACCATAGCGCCGCGACGTCAGATCAGCGGCGGCTGGTGAAAGAGGTGGCGGCGTTGCGCGCCGCATTGCGGGATTTCCCCTCGCTTCTCGAGGTTTTGGACAGCCGTCGGCCTGCGATCTGCCTGTCGGACGACCTGATCGAGGCGAGAGCCTATTACGAGCCGGAAACGAACCGCATCGTGTTCGCCTCCGGTATGGGGGCCGGGCTGACACTCGCGATGCTCGTGCACGAGCTCCGCCACCTTTACCAGTTTTCCGGCGACATCTGCCCGTCCGACAATCTGGCCATGAAGGAATATGCGCGTGGGGTCTTCGCCATGGAGGCGGATGCCAATGTCGTCAGCCTGATGGTTGCTTGGAAGCTGCGATCCGGCGGAGATCCGCGGATGTGGCGCGCGCTCGAGACATGGCCGATGACGGCGGATATCGCCGTGCGGTTTGCAGAGAGAATGACCGCGACAGGCAATGTCCCTGCCGCAGCGGCGGCGGCCTTTGATCAATGGTATGCCTTGGACATCCGGCGGGAGAAATACTACGTCGCGGCGTGCAGCGACTATCTTGAACGAAGCGACCGGGCGCATGCGCTGCCCTCTTATCAGTCCTTGCCAGCGGATTTTCTGCCGCGGCTCTGCCTCTTGCCCGATGGCAGCACATATCCTTGCATCGAGGCTGAGGGCGCGCTCGAGAGATAGCCGCGTCGGGTGTTCCGTCTCCGATCTATCCCTCGGCCTGCGCGCTTTCCCGCGCGAGCATCGCGCGTTTGACCGGCAGGCCCCAGTGATAGCCGCCCAGTCCGCCCGACTTGCGCAGTGCGCGGTGGCAGGGGATGAGCAGGCTCACCGGGTTGCGCCCCACGGCGGTGCCCACGGCGCGCACGGCGCGCGGATGGCCGATGGCGCGGGCGATTTCGGAATAGGTGGTGACATGACCGGACGGGATATTGAGCAGCGCCTCCCAGACCTTGATGCCGAAAGGAGGGCCGATCATGTGCAGCCTGGCCTCGCCCCGCCCGGAAAAACCCGCCTTGACCCAGGGCGCGATGGCGGCAGGGTCCTCGGCATAGTCGGCCTCCGGCCAGCGCGCGCGCAGGTCTGTCATGGCCGCCTCGCGTCCTATCTCGCTGGCAAAGGCCAACCCGCACAGCCCACGATCCGTGCCCATCGCCAGGGCCTCGCCGAAGGGGCTGTCGAACCAGCCGTAACGGATGCTGAGCCCCGCCCCGCGGCGGGCGAATTCGCCGGGGCTCATCGCCTCCCAGCGCAGGAACAGGTCATGCAACCGCCCCGATCCCGACAAGCCTGCCGCTTGCGCCGCCTCCAGCGTGGTGAATCGCTCGGCCAGCAGCGTCCGCGCGTGGCCAAGCGCGAGGTATTGCCGGTAGCGCTTGGGCGAGACGCCGACCCATGCCGAGAAGAGCCGCTGGAAATGCGCGGGGCTCATGCCCATTTCGCCCGCGAGATCGTCGAGCGGGAGGTCCGAGTCCGTCGCGTCGATCAGATCGATGGCGCGGCGAATGACGTTGTAGTGATAGCTCTGGTCGAGATCGGTCATCGGCATTTCCTGACAGCTTTGCCACAAGATAAGCGGCGCGTGCGTCCCCCGCGACCCGAATGTTGCGCATCCCGCGAAATCCCGGCATTAAGCTGCCATGGCGCGCCAGCTCGATTACCACACGATCCGCGAGATATTCACCCGCTTTCAGGCCGCCGAGCCAGAGCCAAGGGGCGAGTTGGCGCATGTCAATGCCTATACGCTCGTCGTCGCGGTTGCCCTCTCGGCACAGGCCACGGATGCCGGTGTGAACAAGGCCACCCGCGATCTCTTCGAGGTGGCTGACACGCCGCAAAAGATGCTGGACCTGGGCGAGGAGGGCCTGATCGCGCATATCAGGACAATCGGGCTCTACCGCAACAAGGCCCGCAACGTGATGAAGCTCAGCCGCATTCTCGTGGACGAGTATGGCGGCGAGGTGCCCAATTCCCGCGCCGCGCTGCAATCGCTGCCCGGCGTGGGGCGCAAGACCGCCAACGTGGTGCTCAACATGTGGTGGGGCTACCCGGCGCAGGCGGTGGATACGCATATCTTCCGCGTCGGTAACCGCAGCGGCATCTGCCCGGGCAAGAACGTCGACGCGGTCGAGCGCGCCATCGAGGACAACGTACCGGTGGATTTCCAACGCCACGCGCATCACTGGCTGATCCTGCACGGGCGCTATGTCTGCAAGGCCCGCAAGCCCGCCTGTGGTACCTGTCTCATCCGTGATCTCTGTTTATTCGAGGACAAGACCCTATGACCAAGTATCAGGCCGTCGGCATCGGCAACGCCGTGGTGGACGTGATCAGCCAATGCGACGACGCCTTTCTCGCCCGGATGGGGATCGACAAGGGCGTGATGCAGTTGATCGAGACCGAACGCGCCGAGTTTCTCTACGAGAACATGACCGACCGGCAGCAAATGCCGGGTGGGTCGGTCGCAAACACGATCGCGGGGCTGGGGGCGCTGGGCCTCTCGACCGGGTTCATCGGGCGGGTGAGCGACGACGCGCTGGGCCGGTTCTATGCCGATGCGATGGCCGACGTGGGCACCGATTTCGTCAACGCACCGCGCGGTGACGGCGATCTTCCCACCTCGCGCTCGATGATCTTCGTGACGTCCGATGGCGAACGGTCGATGAACACCTATCTCGGCATCTCGACCGAACTGGACGAGGGCGACGTGCCGGAGGCGGTGGCGGGGCAGGCGGGGCTATTGTTCCTGGAGGGCTATCTCTTCGACAAGCCCAAGGGTAAGGCGGCGTTCGAACAGGCCGCACGGGCGGCGCGGGCGGGTGGCGGCCGCGCCGGCATCACGCTGTCGGACCCGTTCTGCGTGGACCGCCACCGCAACGATTTTCGCGGGCTGCTGCGCGAACTGGATTTCGTGATCGGCAACGAGCACGAGTGGCGCGCGCTCTACGAGACCGATGACCTGGGTGCGGCGCTGGAACAGGCGGCGGGCGAAAGCGGCCTCATCGTCTGCACCCGCTCGGGCCACGACGTGGTGCTGGTCGAGGGCGACGAGACGGTCACGGTGCCGGTGCACGCGGTGACGCCAGTGGATACGACCGGCGCGGGCGATCAGTTTGCCGCAGGGTTTCTCTACGGCCTCGCCACCGGACAACCGCTGGACGTGGCCGGACGCATGGGCTGCATCGCGGCGGCGGAGGTGATCGGCCATTACGGTGCCAGACCCGAGGCCGATGTCAGGGCGCTGTTTGCCGCCGAGGGGCTGATCTGAGCGACGGGGTGCGCCCCCGGCGGAGGTCGGCTCCTCGCATTCCCGAGATTTAGGGTGATACATGCTGACGCAGACCGAATGGGAGATGAAGGGGGCAAACCTTCTGAAGGCAGAGTTGAAGCGTAAGGGGGTGACTTACGCGCGGCTTGTTGAGAGACTTGCTGATATTGGAATCAGTCAGAAAGAGGTGAACGTCGCGAACAAGCTGTCCAGAGGGAAGTTTTCAGCGGCGTTTTTATTGCAATGTCTAGGTGTTCAATCCCACGGTTTGATGGTGTGATCCTTTCGCAGGAATGGAAGGAAGCACTATGGGACAAGTTCGTCACGGCAGCGCCACGACCACGCACGCCATCAGAGCTGCAATACAGCGATCGCAGGCTTCGCTCTCGGAGTTGAGCCGGGATTTGGGGATCAACCCCAAGACGGTTGCGAAGTGGCGGAAGCGCCAGACGGTTGAGGATCAGAAGACCGGCCCGAGNTTGATCCCCAACTCCCGGCTCAACTCCGAGAGCGAAGCCTGCGATCGCTGTATTGCAGCTCTGACGGCGTGCGTGGTCGTGGCGCTGCCGTGACGAACTTGTCCCATAGTGCTTCCTTCCATTCCTGTGAAAGGATCACACCATCAAACCGTGGGATTGAACACCTAGAGCGTGTTGCGTTCAATTGGTTTCATAACCAGCGGCTTTGAAGAAGTTGTAGCATTCCTTGTCGGTGAAGAGATCACAGGCGTGTCCAACGGCGCGCCAGAGATGGTCGTAGGTCCGTGCAGCAGCTCTTCGGATAAGTGCCTTGAGCTTTTTGCGAAGGCCATCTCGATCGGGTTCAGATCGGGGCTGTAGGGCGGCAGGAACAGGAACCATGCGCCGACCGCGCGCATGGCCTTGGCCGCCTTGGGGCTTTTGTGGGATGACAAATTGTCCAGAATGATCACATCGCCGGTGTGCAGAGTCGGGGCGAGCTGGGTCTCGACATAAAGCTCGAAGAGGTCGCGGTTCATCGCGCCATTGATGACCCATGGCGCATCCAAACGGTCGTGGCGCGATGCGGCGATGAATGTCTGGGTGTTCCAGTGGCCGAAAGGCGCATGACAGGTCAGGCGCGTCCCCTTGGGAGACCAGCCTGTGGTTTTGGCCATGTTCGTCTTGAGCGAGTGGCCTGCCACTGAACTTTCATCCAGCCGGAACCGGAGCCCTTTGGGTTGATACGCCGACAGGCGCAGGTGGAGCAACCGACAGATGCGCGGAGCTTTCAGGTGGCGCAGCGCGGCTGTTGGTTGC
>NZ_PVWS01000048.1:0-16030 GCF_004126395.1 Roseovarius sp. A46
AAGGAAAGCATCGAGACGTCCGTGGCTGTGATAGACGAATTTTATGCTAACGCTCTGGATGCGAGCAATGGCGAATTCCTGTTGCAAGTCGTCGGCGTGCTGGACGATCCGTTCGCCGTGGCATGAAGACTTGGAATACCTGTTTTGACCGCTGCAAGAGACAAAAATCGCCTCTCTCGCCCGATACCTGCCTTCAGCGGTCCTTACCCAAGGCGCGCAGCACGCGGTCGAGCTTCTGGCCCTGGGGGCTGATGGGGACGGGCGCGTCCTTGACCAGCTTGTAATAGGCAGCCGGGTCATAGGTTGTCACGTCGAGATTGAGGTCCTCTACCGTCAACTGGCCGATCGTCGCGAGGACTTCATAGGCCGCGATGTAGAAATCGGCTTCGGAGCCGATAAGACCAGCCTCGGCATCGAGAAGGTCCTGTTCGGCATCCAGCACGTCAAGCGTTGTACGGGCCCCGAGGCGGGCTTCTTCGCTCACGCCTTCAAAGGCCAGGCGCGCGGCACGTACCTGCTCCTCACCGGCCAGGCGGCTGGCGCGTGTGGCACGCAGGCGGGCATAGGCGTTGCCCACGTTGCGCGCCACCTCGAGGCTGGTGGTATGCAGGGTGCCCCGCCGGGCGTCGCGCTGTGCCGCCGCCTGCCGGACCGCTGAGCTGAGTCGGCCGCCCTGGTAGATCGGACCGCTCACCGAGAGGCCCACGCTGCCCTGCCGGTCGAAATCGCTGCCCCCCAGCTCCTCGCCCGCCGAAAAACGGGTTCTCAGGTTCACGGTGGGTTTCATGGCGGCCTCGGCCGCAGTCACTGTCAGGTCGGCTGCGGCAACATCGAACTGCGCCTTTCGGATGTCGGGATGGTTGCGCACCGCGATTTTCTTGGCCGCTTCGGCATCTTCCGACAGCTGTGGCAGGCGTTCGGGAATGCGCAATTGTCCGGGCGGGCGTCCCACGGTCCGGGTGAATTCCTCGATTGCCTGGGTCAGATTCCCCTCGGCCGAAGCAAGGCCACTACGCGCCGAGGCGAGCTGCGCTTCTGCCAGGGCCACGTCGGTACGGGTTACCTCGCCCACCTCGAAACGATCCTGTGCGGCGCGCAGCTCCTCTCTCAAAAGCCCGAGGTTGTTCTTGCGCACAGAAACCAGTTCTCTGTTACGCCGCACGTTCATGTAGGCCGTCACTGCGCTCAACAGAACCTGTTGCTCGATACTGCGCAGGGTTTCGCGCGTGGCCAGTACGGTTTCCTTGGCCGCCTGAATGCGCAGATGTGTACGCCCGAAATCATAGAGCAGAAGATCCAGTGTCAGACTGACGGTGAGATCATTCGACGAAATGCTGCGTCCGGGAAAGTTGCTGGATTGCGTTCGGCCGAAGGTGCGGCTTATGTCGGTCGACCAATCGATGATCGGGCGCAGACCAGACACGATCTGGGCGACATCTTCATCTGCCGCGCGTAGAAGAGCGCGATTTTGTTCCAGGAGGCCGCTGTTGTTGTACGCGCTGACCAGCGTGTCAGCCAAGGTCTCGGCTCGGGTCGGGCCGGTGAGCAGAACGCTCAAAAGCAGGATCATAAAAGATCGAACCGCTTGTGTTTTTACTGACCGCACCATCATTTATGATCCCCGCTCCGCATAGTGAATTGCTTATTGGAAGGTCCGCCTGTGATCAACGCGTAATGCGGAAACGGCACAGTTTGTGCAGCGTTGGAGACGGTAATGGGCGGTGGTCCCACCCCGGACCTCCTACCGGCTTGGCAGGCTGGTAGCGCCCTCGGGGTCATGCTGGATGTGTCGGCGGATGGTCCCTTGCCGGACGGCGGCTCCGTGCCCCCTGCCCCGTCCGGAGGGCCGTTTTTTTGGGGGGGAAACGATTCGCGGTGAAGCCCGGTGTTTGCCCCTGGCTCCCGCTTCAATCGTGACGACACGATAGATGTTCTGTCTCCGTTCTTAATCGGAACTGGAAATCTGTATGGCCTCTATAGTGTATTTCCTTATGTGACCCACAATATCCTGCAGAATCACTTGCCAGCCCTTGCCGGTCCCGGCATAACATTACGCTTATAGGGTGTTGTGGCGCGGCAAACCGTAACTAACGACCGCGCCCCAGGGTGAGGGATGATGAACAGCACGCGGATCGACCTTCTTGTCGGCGAGCACGCGCTCAGGCTCTCGGAGCGGCTGCAGGCCCATCGGGCACAGCTCTTCCCGCCCGATTCCCGCAAGGAGATGCGAAAGTTTACCAGCGGCGAGGCGGCGCGGCTCTTGGGCGTCAAGGATGCCTACCTGCGCAAGCTGCATCTCGATGGCAAGGGCCCCTCCCCCGAGATTCGCACCGGCGGGCGGCGCTATTACACGACCGCCGACATCCAGAACCTGCGCGAGCTGCTCGAGGCGGGGGCCAAGAGTCCGGGCACCTACCTGCCGGGGCGGCGCGAGGGCGACCACCTGCAGGTCATCACGGTGATCAATTTTAAGGGCGGCTCGGGCAAGACCACCACCGCCGCGCACCTGGCGCAGAAGATGGCGCTCGACGGCTACCGGGTGCTGGGCATCGATCTCGACCCGCAGGCCAGCTTCTCGGCGCTGCACGGGTTCCAGCCGGAATTCGACCTGCTCGACGGCGGCACGCTCTACGACGCGATCCGCTACGAGGACCCGGTGCCGCTCAGCCAGGTGATCCGGCGCAGCTATTTCACCAATCTCGACATCGTGCCGGGCAATCTCGACGTCATGGAATTCGAGCACGAAACCCCGCGTGCGCTGGCCGAGCGGGACGGTACGCTGTTCTTTACCCGCGTCGGCGATGCGCTGGCCGAGGTCGAGGGCGATTACGACGTGGTGGTGATCGACTGCCCGCCGCAACTCGGCTTTCTGACCATGTCGGCGCTCTCGGCGGCGACCGCGGTGCTGGTCACGGTGCATCCGCAGATGCTCGACGTGATGAGCATGTGCCAGTTCCTGCTGATGACCTCCAATCTCCTGGGCGTGGTCTCGGAGGCGGGCGGCAGCATGTCCTATGACTGGATGCGCTACGTCATCACCCGCTACGAGCCCGGCGACGGGCCGCAGAACCAGATGGTCAGCTTCATGCGCTCGATGTTCGGCGAACATGTGCTCAACCACACGGTGCTGAAATCCACCGCCATCTCGGATGCGGGGATCACCAAGCAGACGCTTTACGAGATCGACAAGAGCCAGTTCACCCGCACCACCTATGAGCGCGCGATGGAAAGCCTCAACGCGGTCAATGGCGAGATCGAAGGGCTCATACAGGCGGCGTGGGGGCGCGAGTAGAGGATGGCGCGCAAGGATCTCCTCAAGGGTCTCATGGAGGTGCCGCGGTCCGATGGCGGGGCGGATGGGGAGGCCCGTAACGAGGGGGCCCGCGTCGATACCGGGCGGCCGCGCTATTCCGGCGGGGCGATCGGGGCGGTCAGCCAGTCCATCGCCGGGCTTAAATCGCGCTCCGTGCTCGAGATCGACCCCGACCAGATCGAGGCCGGCGGCCTGCGCGACAGGCTGGATTTCGACGAGGCCGACCACCGGGCGCTGATGGTCTCGATCCGCGATCACGGCCAGCAGGTGCCGGTGCTCCTGCGGCCCCATCCCGACCGCAAGGACCGCTACCAGGTGGTCTATGGCCGCCGCCGGGTTCTGGCGCTGCGCGATCTCGGCCAGCCGGTCAAGGCGCTGGTGCGCGAGCTCGACGACCGCGAACTGATCCTCGCCCAAGGCCAGGAGAACGCCGCCCGCCGCGATCTGAGCTTCATCGAGAAGGCGAATTTCGCCCGGCAGATGCGCGATCTCGGCTATGACCGGGCCACGATCTGCGCCGCGCTTCATATAGATAAGACATTGATTTCACGCATGTTTTCCGTTGTCGACCGCCTCTCGCCCGACCTGATCGAGGTGATCGGGGCGGCACCGTCGGTAGGGCGCGAGCGCTGGCTGACCCTGGCCGAATGGATCGAGGCGGATGTGTTCTCGCTCGACGAGGCCATCGCCACGGTCAATCTCGCGCGGGACGGGACCGGCTCCGACGCGCGGTTCGAGGCGCTTTACGCGGCGATCGGGCGTCACCGCGGCAAGCCCGGGCGCCAGCGGAGCGACACCCCGCCCGATACCCCGCCCGACACTCCACTCAGGGGCGCGGCGGGCGAGCCCATCGGGCAGGTGCGGCGCAAATCGGGCGCCACGCTGCTCAAACTGTCGGACAAGGGCGCGCCGGGATTTGCCGAGTGGCTGATCGCGGCGCTGCCGGAGCTCCACCATCGCTGGAAGGACGGCGATGATGGCTAGGCCCGTCCGCGCCCCGCGCGCGGCCGGTTAACGAAACCTTAAACCACAAGGAGGCACAGACAGACAGAACGCAAAAAGAAAGCCCCCCGAGAACGTATCCCGAGAGGCCCATGACCGAAACGGTCGTCTGAATCTACACACTTCAGAACATGGGCCATCTGTTGACAGCTGTCAACAAGCGTCGGTTTCCGGCGGGCGGAAAAGTTTTGTCTTGTGAAAACTGAACATGGAAATTCTGACGACGACCCCCTTCGGGCCGCGGCGGATGAGCTATGAGCTGCTGAAACAGGAAACGGTCGCCACGGCGCCCGCCCCCCTGCCCCAAAGCGACAAATGGGGCCTGTTTCACGAGCTTTGCGCCGCCCGCACGGCCTTTGGCCTGAGCGACCGCGATCTCACCGTCCTCTCGGCCCTGCTCTCGTTTCATCCCGGCAAGAACCTCGAGGATGCCGGCGCGCTGATCGTGTTCCCGTCCAACGCCGCCCTGTCGCAGCGCGCCCATGGCATGGCCGAGAGCACCCTGCGGCGCCATCTGGCCGCGCTGGTGCGGGCCGGCGTGATTCGCCGCCACGACAGCCCCAACGGTAAACGCTACGCCGCGCGGGGCGCTGACGGGTCGATCGCCCGCGCCTTCGGCTTCGACCTGCGCCCGCTCCTGGTACGGGCCGAGGAAATCGCCCGCGCCGCCCAGGCCCTGCGCGAGACCGAGGAACGCAAGCGCCGCCTGCGCGAAGAGATCACCCTGCTCAAGCGGGATGCGATCAAGCTGCTGGATTATGGGACCGAAACGCTGAAAGGCCCGGATTGGGACGGGTTGGGCGCCACCCTGCTCGACCTGCACCGCCGGTCCCGCCACAAGGCGGATATCGAGACGGCCCATGCCCTTCGCGACGAACTCAAGGCGTTCCTGGCGCAGCTCCGGGATTTGATCGCCTCCAATACGCCATCTGAATCAGAAAATATGAGCGGCAATGACAGCGATTCCGAGCGGCACTATCAAAATTCAAAACCAGACTCTTCTTGTCTTGAACCCTGCATAGAAAATGCACGGGCGGCGGCGGGTGCGGCGCCATCCCAGTCAATTGAGCCAAGGCTGCCACTGATGCTGGTGGTCAAGGCGTGCCCCGACATTCTCGATTATGCCGAGGATGGCATAAGGCGCTGGTCCGATCTCTGCCATGCTGCCGATTTCGTGCGTGGCATGATGGGCGTGTCACCGGACGCCTGGCAGGAGGCCATCCAAACGATGGGGCGCCCCACGGCGGCGATTGCCCTGGTCTGCATTCTGCAGCGGATCCAGCATATCCGCAGTCCGGGCGGATACCTGCGCAGCCTGACACGAAAGGCGGCGGACGGGGCCTTCTCACCCGGGCCGATGGTCATGGCGCTTCTCAGCCCCGACCGGCGCGCGGTTGACAGCTGTCAACACAGTGCGGTGCCGTGATCCGGGGGCCAGAGTTGACAGCTGTCAACAAGGCGCTGCGCCGTGACCCCGGGGCCGGAGTTGACAGCTGTCAACCAAAGCCATCAAAGCCCTGCGGCCTTGGTCAGATTGATGCGGAAGCGATCGCGTCGGCGTTGATAGCGGCGCGTCATTTCCGGAGATGCATGACCGAGCTGTTTCTGGATGAAGCGTTCCTCGACCTCGGCTGAAGAAGCCAACCCGGCGCGCAGGCTGTGACCGGAAAACAGTGCCACACGCTCGCTTTCGGGCAAATCTGCCCGGATACCGCTCTTTAGAACCGTTGCCTTGATCAGTCGTGCGACGTGTTTGTCGGTGAGACGAGCATCAAGCGCGCGTTTGCCGTTACGCGATGTTCGCACGAAAACCGGGCCGGATGCGATCCGGGCATAATGCAGCCACTGCTCGAGTGCATGCACCGGGCAAGTCTGGTCTGTTGACCCGCGCCCGACTTCGACCGTGCGCCAGCCAGTCTTGGCATCAAGCGTGAGCAAGGCGCCCTCGTTGAAGAACTCGATCCAGCCGCGCCCGTCCTGCGTCTCATCTCGGACGACGTCCAGACCGACGATTTCCGAGCGTCGCAAACCGCCCGCATATCCCAGGAGAAGGATCGTCCGGTCGCGCAATCCTCTTAGATCGAAAGGCAGCGTGGCGACCATGGCGCGAATATCCTCGGCCAGGATAGCTTCTTTTTGCATTGGTGGACGTGCATGGCGACGGCGAATTCCGGCCAGAATGGTGGCGATGTGACGGTTCTTGCGATCCAGGGTGAAGCCGCGTTGGGTATAGTTCCAGCTCAGGCCGGAGAGGCGGCGTTTGATCGTGCTGACCGACAGGGCAGGGGCCTTGCTTGTCGGAGAAGCCAAATCCGCCAGGTAGAGCCCGATCATTTCTGGGGAGGGCGGCACGGCCTCGGCCCCTTTCATCCGGCACCAGCGTATATAATGCTCCCAGTCTTTCGCGTAGGCTTTCAGCGTGTTGTCCGATGCTGCTGAACGGGCATAATCGCGTGCCGTATCGACCAGTCGATCCAATGTGCCTGATCCGGCCACATGGGAGGGCAGAGCGATGTCGCCTGTCCGATCTTGCTCTGAGAATGTGCTTGTATTATACTCCTTAACCATACGTATTCTCCGGGAGGTTGCGATGGGACGCGTGAAGGTCAATCTGACTCTGGATGCCGATGTTGTCGAAACGGCACGGTCGCTTGGCCTCAACATGTCGCGTCTTGCCGAGGCGGCAATCGTCGAGGCGGCCAAGATTGAACGCAATCGCGTTTGGCGCACGGAGAACCAGCCCGCGATCAATGCCTATGCCGAGGAGGTTGCCAAAGAAGGCTTGCCCCTCGCGCCTTACCGAAGTTTCTGAGGCGGGAACACAATGGCCCAATTCGATCTCTATCGCCTGAAAGGCGGGCACCTTGTCGTGGATATGCAGACAGACCTGATCGGCATCGAGGCGTCGCGCATCGTGGCACCTTTGCGTGACGCGGGCCGATACGCGGCATTTCCCGGCCTGACGCCCTCTGTTGAGATCGACGGGGCGGCCTGGATCGTCCGCGTTCAGGAACTTGCCGCCGTTCCAGGTGTGGAGTTGCGAGAACCTATCGGGTCTTTGGCCGATTATCGCGATGCATTGAAGCGTGCGCTGGATATCCTGATCGACGGGGTTTGAGGACAGTTGGCGGCGCAGGACCCGTGCAATCACGATGAGACGCCGCAGTCTTTCGAAGGCCGCCCGAAGCCCGAGCAGGGCGATGGCATCGCTTTTCTCTCGTCCTCGGAGTCCATTCTTTCCCGAAAATCCACTAATTCTGAGACTGTGCTACAGCTTATCTCACTATGTCCGATAATACAACATTATCGGACATGACTGGATCAGGCAAGGAGCGGCGCTTTGGATGGTATTTCATGGTTTAAAGCGCCGCGTTCAGGTAGCCTGCGGATATGACCCATGCCCCATCTGAATGCCTGAACGGCTTGGAGACCATACCTGGTCTTCCCTGCTGGGTTCGCTCAGAAAAACTGCAAGATATTGAAAATGCGGCGTTTATGTCCGGTGCAGCCTTGGCTCATCTGCAACTGGTAATCGGACGAGAAGACGTGCCCCAGGCGCTTCTACGGCATCGTCTCGCCATGCAGGCGGCTGCGGTGTGTGTTGCCCATTCGGGCCGACCGGAACGCATCGGAGATCTGCGCGATGCGCTCCACCTTCGGCGACCAGACGATTTGCCGGGACCAGCTGGTGAAATTGCCTTGCAATGGGCGCGCGTTGTAAAAAGGCCAGTCACCTTGCAACTTCTGCAGCGTGCGCTGCCCGGCTGTGATTCTGCCGCGGTTTCCGGTTGGTTTGACGCGGGGGAGGGCGGGCCTGTGATGCGTGCAGCTGCCACGGTCGAGACGGTTCTCGCGGATCGGCCACGCGACGAAACTGCCGCCCTGATCCTCGCCGACGCGGTGCTGGCACGCGCCTTGGGTTGGGCGCACCTGATACCGCTCTTGGCGCTGCACCTGGCTCCGCGCGATCTGCACAAGGTGGGTGATGACCTGCGCTTGGCCTGCCATCGGGCTGTGATAGCGGCCGCCACTGAAGTTTGTCGGATCGTTGGTGATCTGAGCCGCCGCAGCGCGAGACTGCAGGCGGTAGCCCCGAAGCTGCGTGCCAAGGGAGCGGGGACTGCGGTCAAGATGCTTCTCGACCGGGACGCCATAAGTCCTGCCGAACTGGCTGACCCGATGAATGGCACCGACATGTCCGGTCGCGCCGCGCGGCGTTTCTGTGACCGGCTTGTGTCCCTGGGTGTCTTACGCGAGCTGACCGGCCGTGACGCTTTTCGGCTTTACGGGCTCTGACATGGCAGGAGATCGCCCGGAGGCCAGCCTGGATCGCGAACTGGCAGATTGGCCGACTGAGTCGCGCTGGCGGGAATGGATGTGCCGCATCGAGGCCGTGCTGTTTTCCAGCGCTGCGCCGGTTCCGCGCGAGGACCTGGCACGCGTGGTGGGGCAGGGCGCTGCGGTGGAGCTCTTGATCGCCGATCTGGCCGTTGCTCTGGAGGGCCGGCCCTACGAGGTGGCCAGGGTTGGTGACAGCTGGATATTGCGCACAAGGCCTGCCTATGCCGGCGCGATCCGGACCGCGGCCAATGTGCGGGATCCGCTGGGCGATCTGTCCGAGTTCGACCTCGCAGTGCTTGCCACCATCGCGTGGCGTCAGCCCATAACCCGTGACGGGCTGAAGGACATTTTCGGGCGCGAGATCGGCCGCGATCTGACGGGACGGCTTGCACATCTCGGCCTGATTGCCACGGGGCCTCGCGCCCCGCGCCGTGGCGCCCCCTATACATTCGTCACGACCGAGCGGTTTCTCGCGATTTTCGGCTTGGAAAGTTTGCGTGACCTGCCCGATCAAGAACAGCTGGAGGATGCCGGGATCGGGGGAATCCGGAGAGAATGACACGCCTGAATCGCGTACCTCTGCACAGCTCCCGACAGGGTCTGCCACATCGGCTTCGGGTTGTTCTGAAAGTGCTGTCTCAGTCGATCGGTGAGTTGCGAACGGGCATTTCTGTCTCGATCCTCGGGAGAGGCTTCAACGGTTGCCCCGCGTTCGAGACTCTGTGTAACACTGCTCACGATTTGGTTTTGGATTGCCGAAAGACTACTGGAGACGCGTCGGTCTGCCGGCAGCACCGGCCACATTGGTCCCTTGGTGCCAATGTGGCTCAGACATGAGGAAAGAGAGATCCGTTTGAGCTGGCGTGATGTGATTGGAAGACTCTTCAAACATTCCGAGCCCGTCCCCGCGGAACGCCCTCTGGTGAGCTGCGAGACAAGCCCCGAGCTGGAGCGAAAACTCGACCACCTGGAGCACAAACTGGATGAGATCAGACCGAACACGGCGTTTTCAAAGGAGCTCGCCAAGTTCGGATTTCTGGCCCGGGCACGCAACCCACAGGACCCCAAGCAGCTGAGCGGGTACGCACAAGTCTACAGCCAGTTCGGAGAAGACGGCTACATTCAGGAAATCTTTTCCAGAATCGGAGAGGGGGGACGGACCTTCCTCGAGTTTGGCATCGAGGACGGAACCCAGAACACGACGCGCTTCCTGCTGGAAAGAGGATGGAGCGGGGTCTGGGTCGAAGGCAGCGAAGCGTTCGCGACCCGTGCCGCCGAGACGTTCCACGACTTCATCGAAGCGGGACAGCTGCAGATCATCCACGGGTTTGTCACGGCAGAGAACGTCAACAGCCTGCTCGATCAGAACGGAATCGCGGCGGGCTTCGATTTGATGTCCGTGGATCTGGATCAGAACACCAGCCATGTCTGGCGGAGGCTGAACAGGACGGCCCGGGTGGCTTGCGTGGAATACAACGCATCCCTGCCGCCGTATTTTGCGGTCGAGGTCCCCTATGATCCGGCGCGCACATGGGATGGCAGCAACCATTACGGTGCGAGTCTCAAGACGCTGGAAGACATCGGACGGGGGCACGGGATGCACTTGGTCGGGTGCGATTACCCAGGCGTGAATGCCTATTTCGTGCACGCGGATGAGACGGCGGACAAATTTCTCGAGCCCTTCACGTCGGAGAGGCATTACGAGCCTCCGCGTTACAACGCCCTGGACTACATTGGCCACCCGCCCCCGAGAGACGCCAGGCGCTGGATGGATGTCGAAGACCCTGAGCGCTCCTAGGCGTTCTGCTTGGGCGAGATCAGCTTTGGGGAGAGCGCAGGGCCTCCAGCATATCTCGGGTCACCTCGTCCCAGCTGCGCCGATGGGTTCTGGAGATGCGTGCTTCGAGCTCGATGCGATGATCCGGATCATCGATGAGCCGCAGGCAGGCCACCTCGATATCGTCCAGGCTGTGCGGATCGCAGTACTCCACCATGTCGCCGCCCACCTCGGGCATCGATGAGGTGTTGGAGACCACGGCGGTCTTGCCATAGGCAAGGCTTTCCCCGATCGGCAGGCCCCATCCTTCGTAGAAACTCACCTTCGCGGTAAAAAGGCAGTTTCGATAGAGATACGACAAGACGGTATCATTCGGCGCCTCGACAAGCTCTGCCCATCCTCCAAGCCAGCCCGTTGCCTCCATGAGCGCATTGAAATCGTTATTGAGCCATCCACGCCGCCCGGCAAAGACGAGCTTGGGCAAGGGACGACCGGATTGGCGACGCAAGCGGTCCCAGACAGTCGCAAGCTGCCAAAGGTTCTTGCGCACCTCCAGGGTGCCCACGACCAGCACATAGGGGGTCTTGGTTAGGGAACGGACATGCTCGGGCACGGTCATGCCTTCGGCAAACGCGGAATAGGCATGCGGCACTCTGAGCTCCTGCGTGACCCCGGACACAATATCCTGGGCCAATGGCACGACCTTCACGGGTTGGGAGGCGTTCTGGAGCTTGAGAAAGCTGCGCAGATCCCGTCCAGTACTCTCCGAGTTTGCCAGGTAGCAGGTGACGTACTCCGTGGAATGTGTCAGCCACTCATGGAACCGCTCGCAGATAGCGTCTTCCACGTATTGCGGCGTTACAAGCGGGATCAGGTCATGCAGAAGCGGCCAGATCTCCAGGCCGAGCGTCGTTCCCGCGTGCTGCAACCACCGCTCCAGCCCTTTGGGTTGCCAGGCATTATCGAGCAGAACGAGCCGGTCTCCCGGGCTGGCAACCTGGTCGAGTTTCTGGATCGCAGCAGGCTCGCGCGGGCTGCCGGGTTTCGTGCGTGCCGCTTTCCACTCTTCCAGCGAGAGGTCTCTTTGGCGAAAATATTTCCGGTTGCCGAGCCGGGCGTTCAAATCGCGCAACAATACCTTCCAGCGCCGTTTGACAGGACGCTTGGCATATTTTTCCAGCCCGGGCAGACGGCGCAATGAGGGGCTGACATGCAGGACCTCGCATAGCGTTGCATAGTCGGTCAGATCCCGCCCGCGCATGGTCTCGGTCGGGTAGGGGTAAACCTTGTAGCTGTCCGTTATGCGATCATGGTGCCCGAGCCAGACCTGATCCGCCCCGATGGTTTCGTGCGCCCGTGCGAGTGTCATGACACTGACGCGCTGAATGCCCGAGAGTTGAGAATGGCGCGCGATATACGATCTGAGCGCCGTTACATCGAAGATATGTCTTGGCATGTGAGGTCGTTTATCCAAAAAGCGTGGAAAGTCGGTCTCGCATTAAGTCTGCAGACGCGGAATTTCCAGCGAGAAAACGACGAGCCGCATCGGCCAGCACGGCATCCCGGGCATCCCGACCGAACGTCTGGGCCACGTGCACGATGCCTTCGCCGTAGCGATCCGGGACGTGTTGATCGAGCAGGCGTTTGCGGCCTTCTGCGCCCTTTTCCGCCGCCATGTGACGGTCTTGGGAAAGCTGCTGCAGCAGGGCCTGGAGCGAGGCCACTTCGTTCTCTTTGGGAATTCGGAAAACGGTATTTTCCGGGACATCCCGATACCAGCCGTCATCGGTGACAACGGATGTTGCAGCCGCGTTCCATATGCGAAGCTGGCTGCCTGAAGCCTCCCCCATGCTCGGGTTGCGAAGGTTGAACACCAGGTGCGCCTCGGCCAGCATCGCGTCGAGCTGGGGTTCTGGAACAAACCCGTGCAAGTGAACCTTCCCGGTCAGGCCCAGATGATCACGCTTCTGTTTTATCCTCTCTGGATCCCAGAGCTTTCCGCAGATGTCGAAAACGAAATCGAAATCAGGCCCCAACCCGGCCAGCGCCTCGAGGACCTCTTCCAGTCGCCTGTTGGGGTTGATGTACCCGAACTGCATGAGCCTGAGAGGGCCGGAGCCCGCACGTTCGCAGGTGGCCGTGGCGCTGGCTTTGTAAGGCAGCTCCAGCTGGTAGGCGGGCACGAAGGCGCGATCCGTGACGGCCGCATGCGCCGTTGACGTATGGGTCACCACAGCGACGGCGTTCTCCATGAGAAGCTCGAAGCCGGGAATGCGCTGGCTGAGTGTGCTTGCAGCCTCTTGCCCCTCCCAGGACAATTGGCACTCGCTTCGGGCGGCATCTCCATACCAATGCGCAATGCTCTCCAAGTAATCGTCGAGGCTCATCAGCCGTTTGGCGATGGTCTGGAAGTACATCTCCTGAAGGGCCAGATCGTGCAGAACCACGACCGTGGGCATGCGACGGGCGAGTTGCAGGAAGCTGGAATGAAAGTCCCCCGAATTGCCGATCTGGACAAAGGCCACCTCAGCCTGGCCGGGAGCTATGTTCTCGCTGCGCATCTCTGCCGGGGTGATCGTGGCCGGGTTCAGTCTTCTCACGGCACAGGACGCCTCAAGATCCCGGGACCAGGAAAACGCATCTGTCCAAAGCGTCACATCGGCTCGCGCGCGAAGCGCGGGCAGGATGCGCTGTGTGTAATGGGCGATATCCGTCTCGGCCGGGGGCAGGGGCGAGACCCAGTGAATATGAGGTACCTCAGAAGACATCAGTTTCCAGCCGAGCTGCCGGTCAGCGTTTCCACGACATGCGTCCAGCTGATGTCGAGAGAGTGATATTTCTTGTAGGCCGCAGCTCCCATGCGCTCTGCAAGAGCCTGGTCCTGCATCACCTTGTCGAACTGTCGGGCAAGTTTTCCGGGATCGGGCGCGCAGACGAGCCCTTCCTTTCTGTGCGTGATGAACTCCAGGGGGCCGCCCGAATCCGACACGGTGATTACCGGCTTTCCCGAGAGCATCGCTTCGAGGGTGATATACCCGTAGTCTTCATCCATCGGTGTGAATATGACGGCCCGGGCTTGCGCGTAGGTTTTGACAAGGTCTTCATCGCTGATCTCACCGAGCCAGGTCACACGGTTTTCGAGGCCGAGTGCACGGGTCTTGTCGAGCAGGTGATCGAGATGGGACTGGGTATCGGGTGCGCCGGAGAACACCACGCGCACCGGATCACGCGTCAGCGCGAGGGCGTCGAGGATCATGTCCTGGCGTTTCATCGGAGTCAGGCGACTGGGCGCAAAGAGGTAATCCCCGAACGCGCCCTGTTGGAACAGATCGTAGTTGGGCGGCGGATGATAGAGTGGCCGCGCCATTTGCTGCGTGTATTTTTCCAGACGCTGCGCAACATTCCGGGAATTGGCAAAAACGCTGGCGGGTGTCTGCCGGAACGCTGATTTGTCTTCCTCCCGCACGAGTTCCCTGAGCGCGGACCCGTTGGGCAGGTTGAGCAGGTCACTGTGCCCCGAATCCCACAGATCATACGCGGCCCGGTGCTGGTGCAGCACCCAGAACACCTTGTTGGGGTGATGCGCGAGATAGGCGGGAAACCGAAGCCCGATCATCATGTCGGTCCTGGTGCCGTTGGACTCGCTCAAATCCGTGAGCTTGGCAGCCATGATGCTGTCGACGAATGTCGTGGCGGGATACCATTTGAACGGAAGCGCCACCTCGACGGCGTTATGGCCATGCTCTTCCAGGGCCAGCCGCAGGTTGCGGGCGTGCAGTTCGGCTCCACCCTTGATGAAGGGGACGTGGTTGTTGACGACAACGATGCGCATTTTCACTCCGTGGCTTGGGGTTTTGTCCCAAGGATCGCAAGGTCCTGTGGCCCGAAGAGCAGATGCGCGATCTCGGCATGCACATTGGGCTCCGACCGCATGGCTTCGAAATTGTCACCTGGGTGAAGCCGCCGGGTCTCGATATTCTGAAACCCGGCGGTGTCGAACAGGACCTCCAGAAGCTGCCAGGGCAGGGGGTGCTTGTGCGTCGGGTCGATATAGAAATTCGTTGCGCCCACGATGATGTTTTCCGGATTTGGCGTCTCGAAAAGCAGCACCCCCCCTGGAGCCAGAATCCTCTGGGCTTCGAGCGTCACCCAGGCAAGGTCACGAAAGGAGATGTGTTCGATGAAATGATGCGCGGATATGACCGACAGGCTGTTGTCCTCGGCCTCTGCGAGCGCCTCGAACGCGTCCTTGTGGAGGGCCTTGAGATTGTTCGCCTGCGCGCTTGCGATCTGAACCGCGTTGATGTCGACGCCCGTGGCCTCGATGCCGAAATCGCGCATCAGGCTCAGCCATTCGCCCCGGCCGCAGGCAAGATCCAGGGCCGGCTTGCCTTCGGTGCGCTCGACAGCCGCCTCGACATCTGCCTGGTAGACCCGCAGCCTGTTCGCGATCACCGCATGGTTCCCGCGGAACCTGTTCTCAAGACAATTGTAAAAGGTGTCCAGAAAGGCATCGAGTCTTTCCGATTGCTTCTCGGATGCTTTGGCAGGGTCTTGCGAGGGCCTTGGAGTTCGCGGACGGCTTTGATCGGTGAGTATCTTGGCCAGCCGGTGCGACAGCTCCCTGTCGCGAACGCTTTTATCGGCCAGGTATGCTTCGAACGACGCCTGCTGCTCTCTGGCGGTCTCCTCCATCTTTTTGCGCAGATCGCCATGCATGGCATCCATCTCTCGCCGGAACGTCGTCTGGAACGCATCGAGGCTTCGCCGGGCTTCTTCCAGCCGATGCGCGTTCTCCTGTGCGGCGCGATTGCCTTCCTTGGCGATGCGCTCGATCCGCCCCAGCTTGAAGAACGCGGAAATATACTTCTCGAGACGCTTCAGGATCGACATGGGCCTCTCTTCCTTTCTGGCGCCTCTTCCGGTGGGAGTGGTCGAATCGCCCAGGTAATCACCACCTTTATACGCCCCAGAGGCCCTCAGGCGCGCCGCGCCGTCGGGCCTGTAAGCCTGAACCAGGGAAGAGGCAGGGAGCGGCCGCAATCGGTGATACCTTCTGGATAAGAGTGGAGCAGAAACGTGCGACGCTCTTTACACGCGTGGTCTTCTTTCGCGCAAGGCGCTTGCTCAGGAAGGGCCACGCCCCGCTGGCGTGGGGCGGTTCACTCCTGGCAGTTCCAGACCGGTGACTGGACACAGTTGTCAGACCGCGATGGACCGAGCGAATTCTGCCGACAGTGGTGCCTCCAAGCTGACGCAAGTATCGGCCGAATATGGTTTTATAGCAACATCCTGCGAAAAATCGGGCCGGGGTATGTAAATCACTATACATCTTTTCCTTGAAACGTCTCCTCAAGCTGGGTAGAAGGACTTCGGATCACCATGTGACAGCTGCGTGTTTTGAGCACGTATCATGCAGCAAGGGCTGTCGCAGGCTGAGACAGGGAAAAACGAGCTTCATTATTCGAGTGCTCCACGGAAGGGACTTAAAATGCCGCTAGATATCAACACACTCACAGCGCAGCAGCAGCTCGCGTCGATCTACATTCTGTACTACGACCGTGCGCCTGACCCGGCTGGCTTCCAGTTCTGGGAAT
>NZ_PVWS01000049.1:0-15449 GCF_004126395.1 Roseovarius sp. A46
TATCAGATCGACCGCATAAATCGCCATCAGGCCGATGCTCGCCGTAAAAGATGAAACCGACACGTGACGCATAATGCTGCCAGTGGTGAACACCGCCTTGTTCTCGGTCGTCATCTCAAATCTCTCTTAGTTGGGCCGGCCATCAACCATGCAAGCATTCCGGGGCCGCATAATTTCCCCTTTGCACTCGATTAGTGTACAGGCCAAAATCATAGGCGGATAGCCTCAGTTTACGTAGGGACCACCCAACCAGACCGCTCGCTACGAAACCTGTCTGCCGTAGAGCAACTGTGTCTATTCGCCGGGCTGAATCTGCCAAGGTATGCCGGTTTTGATGATCGCGTTGGCGATTGTGATCAGCCTTCGCGCGATTGCGATAATGACGAGCTTGTGCGGCTTTCCGCGCTCATTGAGACGCTTTGCGACTGGCTTGAGAACTGGATTATGGCTGGCGGCAGCGAGCGCAGCTTGGAACAGCACATGTCGCAGAGACCGTCGTCCGCCCGCGATCGCTCTCCTGCCTCGCATCGCCCCGCTGTCATGTGGGACTGGCGCCAGGCTGGTGATGGCAGCGGCTTCGCCTGATGTCATTCGGCCGAGTTCAGGCAATTCAGCGATCAGCATCGCCGCGGATACGGGCCCAATTCCGGGGATTGACCGCAGGAGGTTCGCCTTTGCGGCAAGTGGCTCCGTCTGAGCAATAACGTTTTCGACCCTTTGTTCGATGACAGAGATATGGGCGCCGAGCACGTCTTGTAGATCATCGTCCATGGTCTCGAGGTCGGCAGAAACACCCTGCTTCTTGCGAGCGCTGATCTGAGCCTTGAGTCGCTTGCGCATATCGACAAGCTGCCCTCTCCGCGTCGTCAAGGTTCTGAGAATACGGAGATTCTCATCTGGCAGTTCTCGCCGAACGCCGTGGTGGATACCGCGATGATGGCCGGTGCGGTAATGTTCATCATCATGGCTTCGTCAACGATCCAGTGGGTGCTGACGGCAGAGCGGGTGCCGCAGGATCTGGCCGCCTGGGTCGCCAATACGATCAGCGAGCCATGGATGATCATCATGGCGCTCAACCTCGTAATGCTGGTGGTGGGGGCGTTTCTCGACCTGCCAGCGGCGGTGCAGCTGCTCGGTCCGCTCTTCGTGACCATCGGTCAGGCAATCGGTCTGGACCCGGTACAGCTTTGCCTGATTTGGTGGTGAACCTCTCCATCGGGCTCTATACGCCGCCCGTGGGAACGACGCTGTTCATATCGGCCGCCATCGCAAAAGTCGGGATCGGCGAGGGGAGAAGTCGCTGTTGCCATTCTACCTCGTGGCGCTCGGCGTTCTGATGGCGATCTCGTTCATTCCGGCGCTGACCATGTATTGAGCGCGTGTCATAAAAATGGTCCGCCCCCGAACCTTCTACCGCCGTTGGCGAGAATTCTCCGGCTTCTGGTCCGCGTCGTGGTCCGATATGATAACGGCCCGAAGGTCTGCGTTTCCGCCCGCGCCAGTGCCGCGACCATCATCTATTGACTATGAGTCGCGCCCCTTGACCTATATATTACCACGAGGAAGCGGCAACGCCGCGGCATTGCCTGACCCAATTCATGATTGGACCCAAGCTCGACGGGCTCATTAGGAGAAAATGCCAATGGAACCAATCACTGCACACCATATCATTCAGGCCGTTGGCTGGCTCGCTGTCGTATTGAAGGTGGCTACCTTCGCAACGAGCTCGATGATCCCGCTGCGGCTCCTGGCGATGGCGTCGTCCATCTGCTTCATCATCTATAGCGGCGTGTTTCAGGTCTGGCCGCTTCTGGTGATCGAACTCACCTTGCTACCCATCAACGCCTATCGCCTCTATGAAATCATCGCACTGCGCAGGTTGGTGACGCATATGACGGACGAGTCGGAACCTGACTTCTCCGCCGCCATGGCGTATGGAAAAAAACGTGTCATCCAAGCGGGCAATGTCATTTTCACAAAGGGTGATCCGGTCGACTGCCTCTATTATTTGGCCGAGGGTCGCGTCGAAGTCGAGGGCCAGAATGTAACCGTGCCGGCGGGAAAGATTTTCGGCGAGATGGCATTCTTCAATGCCAGTGCCGAGCGATCGGCGACGGTTCGGTGCCTGGAGGATACGGTTGTCTATGAACTCGACGAGAAACGCTTTACGCGATTGCAGTATGAAGATCCCAAGTTCGCCATGGCCGTGATGCGCACTGTCACCAAGCGGCTCGTCGCTAACGCCGCGCAAACGCAGGCGGCTCAACCCGCGTGATGTCGGGTGGAGTCCATAGCCCCGGCAAGACGTTTCCGCTTTGTCGCTGCGCCATGAGAGAGGCAGGGCTGACATCCCTGTCAAAGAGGCGATTCTTGGCCGAGCGGTGGGCGCTCGAAGATGCGGGATTGCTCAAGCTGGTTGGCGGGCACCATGCCGGGAAGACGATGAAGACCTTTACCCTGACCATGCCAATGCTGCTGGACGCTTTCGAAAATGTGCAAAGCCCGTGACATGGGCACGCGGGAAAGGCTGATGCTCTTGCAGAAAAAAGCGGGCCTTGCGACGAGGCCTACAATATCAGCTACAGCACCTGATTGACCGTTGTTCGCCGAGCGATACTCTGCTCTCGTGTAGCACTACGACAGCTACGATCAGCTGCGCACACATCTGCAAAATCTGGTTCTCAGAGCCGGATCGCTTCATCCTCGACCCGATCCACGAGATGGCAGGATTGAACACTTGACGCACAGGCATCAACGCCCTCCAAGACTGACAGCAAATGTCAGAACAGTAGACAACACGGGGTATGCCAGAGTTAGTATCCGGCATGATGCATAACGTTCTTTTGATTCTGAAAAGATGCGGGACGCGTTGCGCCGGCGCCCTGGCGCTTTCATGCGCGATTTTGGCGACGCCCGGCGCGTCTTTTGCACAATCAGCCGACCAATGTCAGGTCACGCGGACTAGTGGGCGCGTGCTCGTTGAACGCGGTGACGACCGGGATCGTCTCACCGCCGGTGAGATGGTTCAATCGGGCGACAGGATTATCACGCGCCGCAGGGCGCAGGTGACGATCCGGTGCACCGACGAAGTCGCCATCGTCGTGGGCGCACAAACCCGGATCGGACTAGACCGGCTGCTGCGCCCCGAGGGTGATGCAACGTCTACGTCGGGCATTGATGTTTTCCGCGGGATCGTGGGCTTTCTTCGTCCGGGCGGGCGGCGCGATGGTTTCGTCGTGCGGACGCCCTCCGCCGTGGCCGCCGTGCGTTCTACGGAATGGACGATCGAAGTTGACGACAACGCAACAGCCGCCTTCGTGCGCGACGGTGTAGTTCTTGTAGGCTTCGCCGAAAACACTGTTCGCCTCACGCCCGGCGACGGGGTAGACGTGGCTGCGGATGGCAGCGGCGGCCCGGTCAAGCAATGGGGCCAAGGCCGGATTGACGGGCAATCCGAACGCTTGGGGCCCGATTGGTAGGCGTAGGCCGGTGGCGTCGGCGGGTCGTGCCGGCCCTTGTGGCGCTTCTGGTAATCGCCACAGTTCTCTGGCATCCGGGCGAGCGGGCGGGCATCGTGGGGGCGCTCGAAGGGCAACTTCTTGACGCACGGGTCACGCTGCGCGGCCCGTTGCCACCGCCCAAAGGCGTGGCGGTCATATTGATCGACGATACTGACATCGCCCAGATTGGGCAGTTCCCGCCGCCAAGATCGGTGCTTGCTTCGGCCATCGACGCCGCGCGCGCGCAAGGCGCGTCGGCCATCGTACTGGACCTGCTGCTGGCCGACCCTACCCCTCGGGATGACGCGCTAAATGCGGCGCTGGCGCGCCCGGGTCCGGTCGTGCTTGCGACCGCACGCGGCGGGCCACCCTTCGTGGACGACGCGCTGGCCGACGCCATCGACCGCAGCGCTGTGGAGGCCGCCGTCTCCGCAACATCTGGCGCCCTCGAAATGCCGATCGGGCCGCTGCCAGACTTTGCGGCATCCTCCACGCTCGGCCATGTCAACCTTGCCCTTGAGCCGGATGGAAAACTACGCCGATTGCCCGCCGCTCTACCCTTCGTCGCGGTCGACGGGGGCGCATGGATCCCTGGATTGGCTCTGGCCTCCCTTCGCGCCGCCGACCCCGAGCGGTTCACGCCAATTGTGCTGCGCGGCGCGCGTGCGGGCGGGACGATCAGCCTCGGGCGAACCACCGTACCGCTCGACCAGTTCGGCGCAATCCCGCTCGTGTTTTATGGCGACACCGGAACCGTACCGACATGGCCTCTGCGCGATCTAGACCAGGCAAACCTTGAGGGGCGGATCGTCTTTCTCGGCGTCTCGGCACAGGGCGCACGGGACCGCTACCCCACGCCCTTCGATCCTGCCATGCCGGGGGTCGAGGCCCACGCAACACTCGCCGCCAACCTGATCGAAGGCCGCACACTCCGGCGCGACCATGTGGCCTGGGCCCTCGGTGGGATGCTCGCCCTCATCGTGGCGGGCATCGCCTATCCCGCGGCCCGCCAGCGCGCCCGCTTCGTTCTGCCCGCTCTGACCGCCCTCGCCCTCGCCACCTGCGTGGCCCTGCAAGTGGCATTCCTGGCGGGCTGGTGGCTCGATGCGACGACCGTGCTGATCTGTTTTACGCTTGCGGCGGGCCTCGGTATCGCGGTGCAGGCCGTGAAGCACGCCCGCCACGCGCGCAACCTCGCGCAGTACCACGCCCCAAGTCTGCGCAGCTCGCTCGCCGAAAGTGATCTCTCCGCCCTCACGGGCCGCCAGATGAACGCCGCGGCCCTGTTCGTTGACCTCTCGGGCTTCACCGGCCGGAGTGAAAAGATCGGACCGAAAGGCACGGGCGATCTGCTGGACCAGTTCCATCAACGGATTGCCCGGCTGGCCGCCGTGCATGGCGGCGTGGTAGATCAAATCGTAGGGGATGCCGCGCTGGTGACCTTCGGCCTGCCTGAGCCCGCGCCGGGCGACGCTGCGGCGGCGCTTTCCTTTGCGGCGGACGTTACGCAAACCCAGGACGATCCGGCGCATTCACTGCGTCTTGGCGCGCATTACGGGCCGGTCGAAGTGCGCGCGCTTGGCGGCGCGGACCACAGCCATGTCACGATGGTAGGGGATGCGATGAACGCCGCCAGCCGATTACAGGAGGTGGCCAAGGGCGCAGGTGCGCGGATTGCCATATCGGACACGCTGCTACAGCAAAGCGGCACGCCCGCTCGCTGGATCGACGAACTCGCCCTGCGCGACCTTGGCCCGGTGGAACTCCGAGGACGCAAGATGCTTCTTCACGTTTGGGTAAGCTAAACCGGCGGTCCGGTGGGGATCGGTCGACCTTATCGACGGCGCCGCGCCCTGGTCAAAAAGAGCCGCCTGACTGGTCCAGCCCGAGGGGCGCACTCCAGAGGCAAGTGAACCCCAGTTCCCACACCACGCCACTGGACACCGCGTGCCCCCATGTATCCACCATAATCGAGCGCCTCTTCGCGCTTGACGAGTAGATTTTCAGTTCCAACCCGCATGATTCGCGTGGAATGCAGGGGAGATAGCGTTGGCGGTGTCCTGCAGCTTGGGCAGGATGTCGGCCACTATGCGCTCGCGCGTCCATGTATGGGCGGAAACCGAGCATTGTACGGCCGCGAATGCGCGTCCGTCATGACCGATTATCGGGCTGGCGACGCCGATTTCGTTTAGGATCATCTGACCGGTCGAAATCGCATAGCCATCTCTGGCGGACTCTTTGATACTGCTGGCAATCTGTGCGCGGTCGAGCGTCGTGCTGGGCGTGAAGGGGATGATGGGCCATGTCTCGATCGCCTTTTGCCTTTCCTCTTCGGGGAATGTCGCGAGCATTGAGCGTCCGGCGGATGTCGAGAGCGCCGGTAGGCGGCGGCCGATGATGGTGGCCGCGAAATAGGTGCGTTTGCAGGGCAGTCGGCTGACATAGATGATATGGTCGCCCGAGATTTCGGCGAGATTCACTGTCTCGCCCAGGTCCTGGCTCAAGCTGATGAGCTTGGGCATGGCCTGCCCGATGAGCGGATCGGACCAGTAATATGCATAGGCCATTTGCAGCCACGCATGGGAAGGACGAAAGCGGCGCGTGACCGAATTCTTGTCGAGCATTCCCTCGACGTGGAGCGTGTTGGCGAGGCGCTGCGTGGCGCTCTTGTCGAGGCCGGTACGCTGCGCCAGTTCTGCGAGCGACAACTCGGTATGGCCCTCGTCGAAGGCGCGCAACAGGCGCAGCCCTTTGGCGAGAGAGCCGACATAGAGGGTATCCTGCTTTGTTTTCATAAGCCTCTCACAAAATGTTCCCGGGGCCCCGACGTGGGGCTTGACGCCATACGTGATGTTCGCGTTAATGGATCACATGGCGATTATAAGTATCATAATATGATACGTCAACAAAATACCGATATCACGCGCCTCGCCATATCGGCGCGCGACCAAAATAGGGAGAGAGACATGAAACAGTCCTCTTTGAGACATACCCTCGCCGGTCTGGCAATCGTCGCGGCCTCGGGTGCGGCATATGCGGAAAAGGCCAACGACACCCTGCGCGTGGCGTTCACCAAGGAGCTCGAGAACGTCGACAGCTACTTCAATTCATCCCGTGAGGGCGTCGTGCTGCAACGCGCGGTGTGGGATGGTTTGATCTATCGCGATCCGATCACCAACGAGTATTCCGAAAACCTCGCCACGTCGTGGGAATGGATCGACGACCTGACGCTGGAGCTGAAACTGCGCGAGGGCGTGAAGTTTCACAACGGCGAGCCGTTCAACGCCGATGACGTGGTCTACACGGTCAATTTCGTCGCCAGGGAAGAGAACGGCGTAAAGACGCAGCGCAACGTGAACTGGATGAAATCGGCCGAGAAGATCGACGATTACACGGTGCGCATCCACCTCAAGGACAAGTTCCCGGCGGCCATCGAATTCCTGTCCGGACCGGTCTCGATGTATCCCAACGAGTATTACGCAGAAGTGGGCCCGTCAGGCATGGGTCTGGAGCCGGTGGGCACTGGCCCCTACAAGGTGGTTTCGGTCACGCCGGGGCAGCATTTCGTTCTGGAGAAGAACGAGAATTACCATGACAGCCCCAAGGGCCAGCCCGAGATCACCAATATCGACATCCGCACCATCCCGGACGTCAACACGCAGATGGCGGAACTGTTCAGCGGCTCTCTCGATCTGATCTGGCAGGTGCCCGCGGACCAGTCCGAGAAGCTGGCGGAGATGGGTCAATTCACCGTTGCCAACGAATCCACCATGCGGGTGGGGTATCTCTCGATGGATGCCGCCGGGCGTTCGGGAGAGACGCCGTTCACGGATCTGCGGGTGCGCCGCGCGGTCAACCACGCGATCAATCGCGAGGAGCTGGTCAATGCCCTGCTCAAGGGCAAGTCGAAGGTTATCTGGACGCCCTGTTTCCCCAGCCAGTTCGGCTGCATTGAAGAGGCGGCGGAGCAGTATGACTACGACCCCGAAAAGGCACGCGCGCTTCTGGCCGAAGCGGGCTATCCGGACGGGTTCAAGACCGAGCTCTATGCCTATCGGGACCGCCAGTATGCAGAGGCGATCCTGAGCTATCTCAACGCCGTGGGCATCGAGACCGACTTCAAGTTCCTGCAGTATTCCGCGCTGCGCGAACTCAACATGACCGGTGATGTGCCGCTCGCCTTCCTGACCTGGGGCAGCTTCTCGGTCAACGACGCCTCGGCGATGGTCAGCCAGTTCTTCAAACACGGATCGCTTGACGATGCGCGCGATGACCAGGTGCTGGCCGATCTGGAGGTGGCCGACAGTGCGACCGATCCCGAGACGCGCAAGGAGCATTACACCAAGGCCATCGAGCGGATCACCGAGCAAGCCTACTGGGCACCGATGTTCTCGTACAACACCAACTACGTGTTCACCAAGGAGGTCGAGTATACGCCGACCGCCGACGAGGTGCTGCGCTTCACCACGATGGGGTGGAACTGATCCACGCCGACTGAACCGGGGGGCCGCGTCCGCGGCCCCCCGCCCTCAGCGCATCCAGCGACCTGCCAGAAATCGAGGGGCCTTCCCGTGCTCTTATTCATCCTGAAACGACTTGGCCTTGCCGTTCTGGTGGCCTTTACCGTGTCCTTGATCAGCTTCAGCCTGCTGTTCATGGCGGGCGATCCGGCCGCCGCGCTGGCGGGCGAGACTGCGAGCGGCGAGGATATCGAGGCGATCCGAAAGCTCTATGGCTTTGACCGCCCGATGTTGGTGCAATATGGCGACTGGCTGGTCTCGGCGCTGCAATTCGACTTCGGCGAAAGCTACTATTTCCGCCTGCCGGTGTCGTCGCTGATCGTCGAGCGGCTGGGCGTGACCATGACGCTGGGGGTTTGCGGGATCACCTTCGCGCTGCTGACAGCCGTGCCGCTGGGCGTGGCCGCGGCGATCCGGCCCAACTCGATCATCGACCGGGTGGCGCTGTTCCTGTCGGTGGCGGGGCAGGCGATGCCAAGCTTCTGGTTCGGCCTGATCCTGATCGTGATTTTCGCCATTCAGTTGGGATGGCTGCCGCCCTCGGGCGCATCGACCCCTGCGCATTTCATCATGCCGACCATCGTGCTGGGTTATTACGCGATGCCCGCGATCATGCGGCTGACGCGGGCGGGGATGCTCGACGTGCTGTCCTCGGATTATATCCGCACCGCGCGGGCCAAGGGCGCGCCGGAGGGGCGGGTGCTGTTCCGCCACGCGCTGCGCAACGCGATCATTCCGGTGGTGTCGCTGGCTGCTGTGCAGATGGGCTTCATGCTGGGCGGGTCGATCGTGGTCGAGTCTATCTTTGCGCTGCATGGCGCGGGGTTCCTCGCGTGGGAGAGCATCGCGCGCAACGACCTGCCAACGGTGCAGGCGCTGATCCTCGTATTCTCGATGTTCTACATCGTCTTCACCTTCCTGGCCGATGTGCTGAATGCCTGGCTCGACCCCCGCATGCGGAGCAGCTGAGATGACCCAAGTTGAAACTCATGATCCGATCCTGGCAGAGATCACCGGCCCGACGCCCGGTCAGATGCTGCGCAAGCGCGTGTTCGGCCATCAGGGGCTGATGATCGGCGCGGGCGTGCTGGTGATCCTCTCGGTGATCGCGATCTTTGCGCCGCTCTTGGCCCCGCATGACCCTTATGCGCAAAGCCTGATGACCCGGATGGAGCCGCCGGTGTTTCTGGGTGGCGATTGGGAGCATCCGCTGGGCACGGATCATCTGGGGCGGGATTACCTGTCGCGGCTGATCTACGGCGCGCGCGTGTCGCTGATGATCGGGGTGATCGCGGCGCTGATCTCGGGTGTGATCGGCACGGCGATGGGGGTGGCCGCCGGCTATTTTGGCGGGCGCGTGGACATGGTGGTGACGTTTCTCATCAACGTGCGGCTGGCGATGCCGGTGGTTCTGGTGGCGCTCGCGGTGGTGGCGATCCTTGGCGGATCGCTCCAAGTGGTGATCGTGGTGCTGGGGCTGCTTTTGTGGGACCGGTTCGCGGTGGTGATGCGCGCCTCGACGCTGCAGGTGCGGGGGCGGGAATACGTGGCCGCCGCGCGCGCCATCGGCGCCTCGACCCCGCGCGTGATCCTGTCCGAAATCATGCCCAATATCGCCAATAACCTGATCGTGGTGGTGACGCTGGAAATGGCGCATGCCATCCTCTTGGAGGCGGCGCTGTCGTTCCTCGGGCTGGGCGTTCAGCCGCCCACCCCAAGCTGGGGTCTGATGGTGTCGGAGGGCAAGAACATGATGCTGTTCGAGCCGTGGATGGTGCTCATCCCCGGGGCCGTGCTGTTCGTCCTCGTGCTGGCGATCAACCTGATGGGCGACGGTCTGCGCGACGTCACCGCCCCCGAAAACCGGAGCTGAGACCATGGAGAACCCCCTGCTGAGCGTGCGCAACCTGACGCTGGATATTCCCGTGGGCGGCGGCACCCTGCACGCGGTGCGCGGCATCGATTTCGACCTGATGCGCGGCGAGACGCTGTGCATCGTTGGTGAGAGCGGATCGGGCAAATCGCTGACCTCGCTGGCGCTGATGGGCCTATTGGGCAAGACCATCCGGCGCAGTGCCGACCGGATGGATTTCGACGGCACGGACATCCTGACCGCCAAGCCGCGCGCCATGCGGGCCCTGCGCGGTGACCGCATGGCGATGATCTTTCAGGAGCCGATGACCTCGCTCAACCCGGCCTACACGATTGGCGATCAGCTGACTGAGGCGCTGCTCTTGCACAAATCCGTGGGGCGAGAGGCGGCGCGGGAGCGGGCCGTGGAATTGCTGGAAAAGGTCGGGATCACTGCCGCCCGCAGCCGCCTGGGCCAATATCCGCATCAATTGTCGGGTGGTTTGCGGCAGCGGGTGATGATCGCAATGGCGCTGATGTGCGAGCCGGAACTGATCATCGCGGACGAGCCCACCACCGCGCTCGACGTGACGATTCAGGCGCAGATCCTGCGGCTGCTCTACGATCTGGGTCGAGAGATGAACATGGCTATGATCCTCATCACCCATGATCTGGGCGTGGTCGCGCGCGTCGCCGACAAGGTGGCGGTGATGTATGCGGGCGAGTTGGTCGAAACCGGCCCCGCAGCCGACGTGTTCAACACGCCGTCGCACCCCTATACGCGCGGGCTGCTGCGCTGCATTCCGCAGCCGGGCAAGACCGAGCGGGGCAGCACGCTTGGCACCATTCCGGGCATCGTGCCGTCGCTCATCGGCGACGTGGAGGGCTGCGCCTTTCGAACGCGCTGCTCGCATGCGCGGCCCGAGTGCCGCGCCGAAATTCCCCATCGTAAGGAGGGCGAACACGCCTTTCGCTGCATTCACCCCGACGGCGCACGCCACGCCGAAGAGGAGGTTTCCGCATGAGCACGCAATCCCCGGCCATTCTGGAACTGCGCGGCGTGACCAAGACCTACCGCGTCAAGCAGGGCCTCTTTGGCACCGCGCGGCCTCTGACGGCGGTTAATGACGTGTCGCTCTCGCTGCCGCGTGGCGAGGTGCTGGGGCTTGTGGGCGAGTCGGGCTGTGGCAAGTCCACGCTGGCCAAGATCCTGCTGGGGCTGGAGGCGCCCACGGCTGGGCAGGTCCTGGTCGATGGCGAAGAGATCGGCGCGCAGGACCGCATGACGCTGGCGCGGCGGATTCAGCCGATCTTTCAGGATCCCTATTCCTCGCTCAACCCGCGAAAGAGCATCTTTGATATCGTATCGCTGCCGTTGCGGGTGCACGGGATCGGCGACCGGGCGCATTGGGAGAAGGAAGTGCGCTCGATCCTCGATATCGTGGGCCTGCCTGCGCGAGTCATGAACACCTTTCCCAACCAGATGTCCGGCGGGCAGCGGCAGCGCGTGGCGATTGCCCGCGCGCTGATCATGAAGCCCGAGATCGTGATCTGTGACGAGCCGACCTCGGCGCTGGACGTGTCGGTGCAGAGCCAGATCCTGAACTTGCTGGGCGATCTGCGCCGCGAGTTCGGGCTGACCTATTTGTTCATCAGCCATGATTTGGCCGTGGTGGAGCACCTGGCGACACGGGTTGCGGTGATGTATCTGGGCCGGATCGTCGAAGAGGCGGATGTGGCTGGCTTGTTCGACGAGGCGCGCCACCCCTACACGCAGGCCCTGCTCAAGTCGGTGCTGACGCCGGAGCCGGGGCTGGGCGTGCCCGACACGCAGCTTGGCATGGCCTATCCCAACCCCATCGACCCGCCCACGGGCTGTCATTTTCATCCGCGCTGCCCGATGGCGACCGATCTGTGCAAGACCACCGCACCGCGCGCCGTAGAGACCTCGGCGGGGCGAGTGGAATGCCACCTGCACGACCCACAAAGCCCGATGCACAATCCAAAGGCGGCGTGACATGTCGGTGAACCTGTCGCGCACGGCGACCACGACCAAGTCCGTCATCGAGACCGAACACGGCATCGTCGCAGCCCAGCACCGGCTGGCCGCGCAGGTGGGGGCCGAGGTGTTGGCGGCGGGGGGCGATGCGGTGGATGCCGCGATTGCCACCTCCTTTGCCATCGGCGTGCTGGAGCCGTGGATGAGCGGCCCGGCGGGGGGCGGCGCGCTGATGCTGTGGCGCGCCGAGGAGGGCCGGGCACAGGCGCTGGATTACGGGATGCGCGCGCCGGCGGCGCTTGATCCCGCCGACTATCCGCTGACGGGCAAGGGGGTGGCGGGCGATCTTTTCCCGTGGGAGCAGGTCGAGGGCGACCGCAACGTGCAAGGCGCGACTGCCGTGGCGGTGCCGGGGCTGGTTGATGGCATGGGGCGGATGCACGCGCGCTATGGCCGGATGCCCTGGGCCGATCTGCTGGCCCCTGCCATCGCCCATGCGCGCGAGGGAATGCTGGTGGATTGGTATGCCGCGCTGATCATCGCCTCGACCACGCGGGAACTGGCCAAGGACCGGGATGCAGCGGCGCTGTTTCTCGAGGATGGGCAGTGGCCCACGATCTCGGGCTGGACGGCCCTGGCGGAAAAGCGGCTGGATCAGGCGCGCATGGCTGACAGTCTCGATCAGATCGCGCGGCACGGGGCGCGGGCGCTTTACGACGGCGATCTGGGTGTGGCAATGGCCGCCGACATGCAGGCCAAGGGCGGCAGCCTGAGCCATGACGATCTGCGCGGCTATGAGGCGGTGTTCCGCGATCCGCTGCGTGTCGCCTATCGCGGAGCGCGGTTCGACGTGCTGCCGGGTTTGACCGCCGGGCCGACCTTTGCTCATGCCCTGCGGGTGATGGAGGGCCGAGAGATGGGTGCTGCGCCCGGCGCCGAAGCCTTTGCCGCCTATGCCGACGGGTTGAACGCGGCATATGCCGAGCGGCTGGAGACGATGGGCGACAGCGGAGAGAGCGAGACGCATGAGGGCTGCACCACGCATTTCTCGGTGGTGGACCGGGACGGCAACATGGTGGCGCAGACGCAGACGCTGTTGTCGATCTTCGGGTCGCGGGTGGTGTCGCCCTCGACCGGGTTCACCATGAACAACGGGATCATGTGGTTCGACCCGCTGCCGGGGCGGCCCAATTCGCTGGCCCCCGGCAAGCGCTGCCTGATGAATGTCTGCCCCATCCTGGGCGACGCAGGCGGGGCGCGCCTTGCCTTCGGCGCGTCGGGCGGGCGCAAGATCGTTTCGGCGATGGTGCAGCTGGCGTCCTTCGTCGCGGATTACGGGATGGAGATCGGCGCGGCCTTTCATCATCCGCGCATCGACGTCTCTGGCGGCGCTGCGGTGGTCGCCGACGAGACCCTGCCGCCCGGGGTGCTGGCGCGTCTGCGCGCCGAGCATGTCGTGCACACCACCCGGCGCAGCCCGTTCCCCTATGCCTTTGCCTGCCCTGCCGGCGTGATGCGGCGGGGGACAGTGAACACGGGCTGCACCGAGATCATGTCGCCCTGGGGCGATGCCGTAGCAGAAGAGAAGACAGGACAGCCATGACCAGAGATGCCGCGATCGACACGATTTCCGCCTATTTCGACGAGGGCCGGTTCCAGACCGACCTGGCCGATCTGGTGGCCTACGAGACCGAGAGCCAGAACCCCGATCAGGCCTCGGAACTGCGGCGCTACCTGCAAGAGGCGATGCTGCCGCGCCTTACGGCGATGGGGTTCACCTGCGCCATCCACGACAATCCCGCATCGGGGGCGGGGCCGCTCTTGGTTGGCGAACGGCACGAGGGCGATGACCTGCCCACGATCCTGAGCTATGGGCATGGCGATGTGATCCGCGCGCAGACCGATCAGTGGCGCGAGGGGCTGCATCCCTTCCGGCTGGTGGAGGAGGGTGACCGGCTCTATGGGCGGGGCACCGCCGACAACAAGGGGCAGCATCTGATCAACATCGCGGCGATGGAGGCGGTGATCGCGGCGCGCGGGCAGTTGGGGTTCAATTGCCGGATCGTGATCGAGACCGGCGAGGAAACCGGATCGCCGGGGCTGCACGATTTCTTTGCGGCCCACAAGGACGCGCTGAAGGCCGATGTGCTGATCGCCTCGGACGGGCCGCGCCTGCAGCCCGAGACGCCCACCATGTTCATGGGCTCGCGCGGGGGGGTCACATTCGATCTGGTGGTGGATCTGCGCGAGGGGGCGCATCACTCGGGCAATTGGGGGGGGCTCTTGGCCGATCCAGCGATGATCCTGGCGCAGGCGCTCTCATCCATCACCGATGCGCGCGGGCAGATCCGCATTCCCGAATGGCGGCCCGACAGCCTGAGCAACAGCGTGCGTGCGGCGCTTGGGGGCCTGCCCATCGAGGGCGGCGACGGCCCGGCGATCGACCCGGATTGGGGCGAGGAAAGCCTGACCCGGGCAGAGCGCGCCTATGGCTGGAACAGTTTTGCCATCCTCGCGATGAAGAGCGGCGTGCCGGAGGCCCCGGTCAACGCCATTTCGGCCCATGCGTGCGCGACCTGTCAGTTGCGTTACGTGGTGGGCACGACACCCGAGGACATTCTGCCCGCGCTGCGGCGGCATCTGGATGCGCAGGGGTTCGAGGCGGTTGAGATCGTGCCGCATGATCGCGGGTTTTTCCGTGCGACGCGGCTCGACCCGGATCATCCTTGGGTCAGGTTCACCGCCGCCTCACTGGAGCGGACATCGGGGCAGGCGCCGCATGTACTGCCCAACCTCGCGGGATCGCTGCCCAATGACGCCTTTGCCGAGATACTCGGGCTGCCGACGGTCTGGGTGCCGCATTCCTATCGCGGCTGTTCACAGCACGCGCCTGACGAGCATGTCCTGAAACCCGTCTGCCGCGACGCGCTGCGGCTGATGGCCGGGCTGTTCTGGGATATCGGCGAAAGGAACCGCGAGCTAGGCTAGCGGGGGGATGAGCCCGCGGCGGGCGTCGCGACCTGCGGCGCGCGGCTGGCGTCGAGGTGGCGCAGCAGGTGCTGGCCGAGATGCAGAATGCCATCCTGCCGCTGGTCCGTATCTCGACACCATGCGTTGGCGCCTCATTGCGCTCGCGGGCATCGTGGTCACGATCTAAGCCGCCCTCGACGACTGGCACCGAGGGCGGCGGTGATCAGCGGGCTCATCGCCACGTTCGCCGGATCAGCATGGGCGCGCGGGGCGCTTCGCTACGGCGTCATCGCCCGCGCGATCCTTCTGTCCCTGCTGGCCCTGCGCCGCTCCTGCGAGCGCGCCGACCGGCTTACCGAGCAGCTCGAGACCATGGAGAGAACCCATGAGGCCCAACAACCGATGCTCGCGGCAGCGGCGCGTCGTCCTCGTTCTCGCAACGATCTGGCTGAGCGGCGGCGCGACGGGCGCTTATGAGGAGGACTGAACGACTACCGGCTGGCGCCGGTAGGATCAGCGATGTGCTGTTCCAGGTACTGAAGTACGATGTCTTCGGTGATGGCACCGTTAGTGGTTGAAAAGTACCCTCGCCCCCAAAACCGGCAGCCC
>NZ_PVWS01000004.1:0-1115 GCF_004126395.1 Roseovarius sp. A46
TGGCCTGCCACTGAACTTTCATCCAGCCGGAACCGGAGCCCTTTGGGTTGATACGCCGACAGGCGCAGGTGGAGCAACCGACAGATGCGCGGAGCTTTCAGGTGGCGCAGCGCGGCTGTTGGTTGCGGTGAGCAGCTCCTCGGCGAACGCCTTGGGCGTCTGGTAGCCGAGGGCAGAATGGGGTCTCTCCTCGTTGTAGTCGGTGGCCCATGAGCGGATCACCGTTCTGGCGTGGGTCATGTTGCGAAACATCGTCTCGTTCAGAAGCTCATCGCGCATCCGGCCGTTGAAGCTCTCCACGAAGCCGTTCTGCATGGGCTTGCCGGGAGCGATGTAGTGCCACTCGATGTCGCGCTCGGCGGCAAAGGTTAAGATCGCGTTACTGGTCAGTTCGGTCCCATTGTCGCTGACAATCATGCCAGGCTTTCCCCGTCGCTCGATCACCTGAGCCAGCTCTCGGGCAACGCGCCGCCCAGAGATTGAGGTATCCGGAACTGCGGCGAGGCACTCCCGGGTCACATCATCGACCACGTTCAGGATGCGAAACCGTCGCCCACAGGCGAGCTGGTCGTGGACGAAATCCAGTGACCAGCGGGCATTGGGCCGCGCCTCGACCAGGATCGGGGCACGCGTGCCTATGGCCTTGCGTCTGGCCCGTCGTTTGCGCACCGCCAGCCCTTCCTCGCGGTAGAGCCGGTAGATGCGATTGATGCCCGAAGGCTCACCCTCGCGGCGCAAGAGCACGAACAGGCGCCGATAGCCGAACCTGCGACGTTCATTGGCCAGATCGCGCAGCCGCTGACGCAGCTCGGTCTCTGGCGGTCTGATCGACCGGTAGCGGATCATCTTCCGATCCGCCCCGACAATCTGGCAGGCCCGCCGTTCCGACAGGCCCATCCGGGCCCGCAGATGCGCAACGGCCGCGCGCTTCACGGCGGGCCTTACCATTTTTTTGAAAGCAGCTCCTTCATCGCCGCCGCATCAAGAATCTGCTCAGCCAGCAGCTTCTTCAGCCGGGCGTTCTCGTCTTCAAGCGCCTTGAGCCGCTTCGCATCGGAAACTGTCATGCCGCCAAACTTGGCTTTCCAGTTGTAGAACGTCCCTTCCGACATGCC